>DATIYC010000119.1:0-7144 GCA_035517955.1 Candidatus Acidiferrales bacterium
AAAGCAATGACCCGCTAAGGAAAACGATTCCAAACTCTTCGTCGCCGCCATCGGTGACGCGCACGCACTTAGAGAGGTGCTACTAACATCGGTCCGATTTTGATCAACCGCACCATATCACTCACACACCTAGAGACTTGCTCCGATCAAGAAGTAGAGGATTCCGTTCGGCGCATTCTTAGTTGTTGCAGCAAAGTTTCAGAATGTAGAGGATCAGTCAATTCACTGATTGTTGGAAAACTCCGCTAAACATTCTCAAAATGTGGATTTATGCAAACACTAATAGGTCAAACGGCCTTCAGGTATTGAGTAGCGTGCGATTAGTACGGACGGACTGGTGATTCGTATTGTTAAGCAGAGTTCCTTCCGGAACAGCCGAGTTAGATGCGATTCTTGGTGGAGGGTTCCCCTCGCGCAGTCTAGTTTTGCTGTCCGGCAATCCGGGTTGCGGTAAGACGATTATGGCAACTCGTTTTCTTCACCACGGGGCGTCTGAACTTGGTGAGAAGGGCGTCTACGTCTCTTTCGCCGAGAACCGAGAAGACTACTACAAGAACATGAAACAACTCGGCATGAACATGAAAGCCTTGGAAGAGAAAGGCTTGTTCAAGTTTCTGGATTATCCCACAATGAGCAAGACAGGGATGACAGAAGCGACAACCGAGATATTGAAAGTCGTCATTGAGTTCGGCGCGAAGAGAGTTGTTGTTGACCCATTAACGGCTATTCTCCAAGTTCTGGGCCAAGAGGATTCAAGAACATTCCTTCACATGGTCTTCGGGAAGATGGTGAAGGACCAAGGGGTTACGTGCATGGTGATCGGCGAGATACCTTACGGCGAGTCCAAAACAGGGTTCGGGATAGAGGAATTCGTAGCTGACGGCGTAATAATTCTCAGACAAGTAAGAACAGCCACTTCAGAGAAGAAAATCCTGGACATCGTCAAGATGAGAGGTGTCGCTGTGGATCGCTCCATGTTCGAGTACCTCATCGACAAACGGTATGGAGGAATAGGCATCATCATGCTTCCCACCAGAGCCGCGATCGAATTTACCTCGACCGAAAAAGTGACAACCGGAATCAAGGGATTAGACAAGATGGTAGACGGAGGCTTCTTCCGTGGCTCTGTAACTCTGATTGAGGGCGCATCAGGAATCGGCAAGACGACAGCATGCCTTCAACTGCTCGCTGCCAACTCTAAGAAAAGAGATAGGGTGCTCTATTTGTCCTTCGAAGAGCCAGTGGGCCAAATAAGGAGGACACTGAAGAGTTATGGTTTGGATCACGAGAAACTGAGCGACAAGTTCGTCATCGAATCGTATGTGCCTGAAGCGCTTACCCCCTTGCACTATTACACGCTGATAAGGGACCATGTTGAAATTTTCCAGCCCACGATCCTTGCACTTGATACTCTCACCGCAGTGCAGCGCATGCTCTCGGAAGATGATTTCGTTACTTTCGCGCGTTATCTCCAACTCCTGTGTAAGGAGAAGGGAGTGACAGCGATCATAACGTCAGCCTTGGGAACTATGGCGGCAGCAACCGGATCCGGGATCTCGACATTGGCGGACAACATCATCCTCATGCGCTACAATGAAGTTGAGAGAAAGCTGATGAGGGAGTTGATGGTTCTAAAGACAAGAGGAGCAGAACATGAAACGAAAGTCAAGACCTTCAAAATAACGGAGCGAGGGATTGTTATTAGCGCAAGGTAATGGGAAAGCATCGACACCAAACGATCCAACTCGTCTCCACAGGACCCTGCTTGAATCCGTTGACCAAGGATTCCTCGCCCTCGGAGAAACTGGCAAGGAAGCACTCTATCAATGCATCCATAGCAAGTTTCAACTTAGGCGTGAGGAGATTCCTGACAACCTTGAGACCTTCCATCAAGCGCTGCAAGACTTGGACGCAGGCGCTAAGGTTATCGAGAAACTCATCGCCAAGAACCTCTGCATGAGACTCGGATTAAACTTCACAGAACGCGCGAACTGGACACTAATCGACTATGTGAACAATGTAAGACAGGAGGCAAACAGATAACAGAGCGCGGGATCGTCATTTGCGCTAATTAACAACGAAGCATTGACACCAAAACGATCCCTCTCGGATTCAGAACGCAGGTAAGAAGAGCGTAATCCACTTTCTCGACCATAAGTTAAGTAGTAGGTTAATCGCGTCTATGCCCTGTCTTACGTTTGCCAGACGCTAGGCCTCTTGACAACGACCCAGAGACAGGGTTGATTGTCTAATTTTCTAGTCAGTCTAAAGGTATACTCTACTAGCTACCCTATGAAAAATACTGTAGCGGCTTTTAGAGTATACTAGTATACTACCGTAAAATGAACCAAACGCATCACATCAATCGTTCCGCCCCGAAGGGGCGCACGTAAAGTGTGTGTGCGCGCACCATATTACTCCCACCAACGCACACGAAAATTCGAAGTTATTTTGTCGATAATTGTCGGCGGGGTTCTTTTAGTTCAACGAATAAGACATGAGTGTCTGTCGATCCAATGTTTTCTCCGATATGCGATTGTTCATCGTTCCAGACGGCTTCTCCTCCCTTAATATCCACAACTACTGACTTACCATTTTCGAGAGTAAGTTTCCTCTTGAAAGAACTGAGCATATAGAGCACAGCGTCCGGGTGATGATGCAGCTTTGTCTTCTCGCCAGGTTTGTCTCTGTAATCGATAACTCTTACACGGTCATTTTCGAAAATGACCTTATACTTATCGGGATCAGTAGTTACTGCATGCGGCAAAACATTGCGTGGTGCTGACATACCTAGAAGAACTGTATTCGCGCTAAAAAAACATCCATGTTCCCAATTACGATGCCCGATGCATGCTGTCCACACACCTTTGAGTTCGCAAAGGTTCAGAACATAGACTGGCCGTAATTCGGCCAAACTACTTCCACAACGCCGTCTCTCATTCCGTAATAGCAACGGTGGAGTTTGGCGGTCGTGTCTGAGTGTGCTGGAATGACTTCGAAGACGTCACCGACCTTAACATCATCCCTCGACTCCTTGAACACTGCCAGGGCTAGTTCCTCGCGTTCGCTAACTGATTCTACTCTCTCAAGCGTTCGAAAGCTTGGGCCAATTATGTTGGAGTAATTCTCTCCACACTCATCTGAGCAGGAGTTCATTCCGAAATCGAACATCGCCTCATTGGGCTTTGGTCTGCTAATACACCTTGTCAACACGCTCAGGGCGCAATCAAAGGCTTCGATTCCTTCCATGTGGTGATGAGAACACCAATCACTGAAGACGTAACTCCCAGCCTGCACTAAGACATCCTTAAGCGAGTGGTTGGGAGTCATATTCCAAGTGCACGTGTAACCCGCGCTGACCAAGCGAACGTCGGTACCTGCGTCTTCAATCTCGTCCTTTAACCTAGCAATTTTATCCAATGTATTGAAGTGAGCCGTTTTTCGTTCAGATGACTTCCATATACTCGACTCTAGCCCGTGATGCCAGAATCCTTCGAATTCCACTCCTCGGTATTCTTGTAGCTCCTTGACGAGATTTTTAATTTCTGATACCTCAACGCCGCAACTTGATCTCCCAGCATATATCTCAACGGCAACTCTAACGACAGTGCGGTTCTCCAATGCGATTGAGGATAATTGTCGAACATTCTGAAGATTATCGACGCTTGCAACCACATTTGCTTGTTTGCTGATTCCGCATAGCGTCTCTATCTTTCTTTTTCCGTAGATTTCGGCTGTGATGAGAATATTATCGATTCCGGATTGAACATAGTATTCCGCTAGGCCTAAGGAGGTCATAGATACTCCCTTGGCTCCTGCAGCTAGTTGTTTTCTTGCGATGATTGGGAGCCTGTGGGCTTTCTGGTGTGGGATCAGCCCCGAATTCTTTCCTTTATAGAAATCGCTCATCGTTCGAATGTTCTTCTCCATCAGGTCGAGATCGATCAAAAGTGCGGGTGTCGCTAACTCTTCCTTTCTCATTCCAACACAATCAATCAAAAGCTAATTGCCCCACATGACGCATCTAACATCTCCTTGTATAGCTGATTAACCCTAATCTTCCGAAATCGGGTTTCAGATTCTAACCATCACTCATATTGCGAACTTGGCTATTTTCCGGACGCCATGAATGTTTGGCGCACAGCTTCTGACAATTGGAGTGAACTTTGCGTCACCATGGGTTGCATGGCGACAAGAGTCTCAGGGGGAATCACTCAGGCGTATCCGATTCAGAGGTCTGGAACTTTTCATAATTCCGCGTTGGTGCAGGATCCACAATCCTTTGTTCCGGACGACGTTGAACGCCTTTTCGATGAGCGAAAGCTTCCCTTCGTCATAATCCTCCCGAAACTAGACCCCTACCTGGAGTTGGGTGAATCTCTGGAGGAACACGGCTACTCTCTCGCCCCGCCTTGGGTTTTAATGACTCACAACGAACCCCTTGGGCAGAGCAACCCAGACGTAAAAGTCGAACAAGTTGACCAATCCAAAATCCTGAACTGGTTTGAGTTGCAAGAAGCATTCCCCCACGCAGAAGGAACTAGATCGAAGAGGCTGGAGATGATAAGAACACTGTTGACGGATGATTCGGCACAAATTCTCCTAGCTAACCTCCAAGACCGATACGTAGGTGCAGGTGTGCTGTTCATGAAGAATCGGGTTGCGTCGATTCATATGATCGCAACCCTTGCTGAGTTTCGGCGAAGGCGCGTAGCCACGACCGTGACTCTCGAAGCGGTACGCCGAGCTAGAAAAAGCCAGCCTAGCTTGCTCTGGTTGAGAACAAGGAAGGGTGGGACGGGTGAGAAAGTCTACTTACAAATTGGATTCAAAGTATTCTCTGAAATTCTATCCTACACGAAAACACCTGAACTTGAGGAAACTAATCTCCCTCCGAAATAAGTTTCAGAATACGATTCACTCAACTCACCTGCTTAGCAAATCGCACGTTCCTCTGTTTCGACGGGGTTTCTGTTCCCTGATCGAAAAACTCTCATTCACGGCCGGAAATGCGTGCAGCGGCCATGTCACGTGCTGAATCGCTCCCTCGTCTGTATGTGCGTTATGACGTTCCTGGTTGCTGTAGGATATTCCTTAATCGTCCCCGTCCTTCCTTTATACGCTCGTGATTTTGGGGCGTCAAACCTTCAGATTGGCGCAGTTATAGCCGGATTCGCCCTCACCCGAACAACCTTCAACATTCCCGCAGGCATCTTCTCTGGCAGAGTCGGATCAAAGAAGTCAATGCTGCTAGGCTTGGTATTCGTTGGAGTTACCTCAGCCATTATTGGCGTTGCGAGAAATTATGAGACTGTTCTACTGGCAAGAACTGCCGCAGGTGTAGGCTCAGCGTTCTACGTTACCTCTTCTACTACTTACATGGCTGAGCTAACAACGAAGGGAAAACGCGGCCGCTTCATGAGCATCTACGATGGTACGAGCATGGTTGGTTCAACCATAGGCCCAGCAATCGGCGGCGTACTCTCCTACATGGGAGGAAGAAACCTACCATTCTTAGCCTATGCCGTCTTCCTGTTCATCGCAGCAGTGTTCGTGCAACTACTTCTCCCATCGGTAACGCAGAAAGTCCAGCCTCAGCTCCCTAGCATCGAGGACTTGAAGCGAACTTACGGCGACAGGTCATTTCTTTCAGTCAACACTTCCACATTTATGTACAGTTTCATCTTGACGAGTATGCAATTCACTATAATCCCTCTCTTCGCTGCGAACAATATCGGACTCAATTCGCTGCAGATTGGCGGGTTGTTCACCGTGCTCTCTCTTGCAGAGCTGGTAACATTCATTCCAATAGGATCACTAAGCGACCGGATCGGTCGAAAGCCCTTCATGATCTCCAGCCTCATCGTCTCAGCCTTGATTCTAGTTGCAATGTCTGACGTTTCAAGCCCAGTTGGGTTTAGCATATCGATGGGAATGCTTGGTTTCGGCAGTGGGCTTGCGGGACCTATGGATGCGTGGATTTCAGACTTGGCACCAAAGGACAAGTTAGGAGTCGCCATAGGCTTTTACAGAACACTCAACGACATCGGAGTCGTCGCGGGCCCTATTTTCCTCACCGCGCTCACCCAAACCTCTCAAGCAACAGCAGCAATCTCCCGAACTCCATTTCTTGCAGGAGGAATACTCATGGGAGCGACTGGAATACTCCTCTTGAGAGCGAGAGACCCTGTAAAGGACGCAGGCAAGTAATTCAAGGGTCAACCGTCCACCGCTCGTAGTCGCATTAACCATAACCGTCTCCATACTTGTTCGAACTAGAATGGAGAGCTTTGACTGTCTGAGGTAACCAATAATTCAAACTCCATAGGGAGTGTTCGCGAGGATAGTTCGAGTGATTGTCCCCACCGAAATCATGAAGCCTAGACTTGACTGGAATAGTGTTGCTCCTGATGTTGCGAAGGCTATGCAGGGTTTGGAGGAGTGTGTCTACAAGAGTGGACGTGCTGCCGGTCTCGAGCGTTCCCTCTTGAATTTGATTAAACTGAGGGCTTCTCAAATCAACGGTTGCGCCTGGTGCATCGACATGCACACCAAAGACGCTAGAGCAGAAGGCGAAACGGAACAAAGGCTTTACCTAGTCTCGGCTTGGAGAGAAGCACCGTTCTTTACTGAGCGTGAGCGCGCAGCTCTTGCTTGGACTGAAGCAGTAACGCTCGTAAGCCAGGACCACGTACCCGACGAGGTTTACGACCACGCGCGTCAACATTTCAATGAGAAAGAATTAGTTTACCTAACCCTCGCAATTGTAGCAATAAACGGATGGAACCGACTCAACGTGAGCATGCGAACCGTCGCTGGTAACTATCAACCACAACGTAGTTCAAGATAATCGCGCCCCAACTCAAAATGACGCATGCACCTACGCTAAGATCGCTCCATACGTAATTACACCACTTTCTCCCTTTTCTCAAATCACCATGCCCGCACGAATTGCGGCAACAGAGACGTACCACACATCGTCGGCTTTGCTCTGGGCAGAGTTAGTGCGAAGAAAATTCAACGAGAAAATGAGAAGCAAGTCTTAAGTCAAAACCCGTCGGGTGCAATTCGTCGAGCGAAAAATGAAAGCGGCACAACTCTTCGAATACAATAAACCAGTTAGACTCGTCGAAGTTCCCGAGCC
>DATIYC010000120.1:0-9931 GCA_035517955.1 Candidatus Acidiferrales bacterium
GTCCAGTGATCGTGTTCTCTCCTCCTGTATGCATGAATCAATTCGCTTTCGGATCTGGGTCGCTTGGTTCTCGGCATCTGCTAGGATTCTAGCGGCCTCCTTCTCCGCGCCAACAATGATCTTGACGGCTTCGATGCCCGACATCAATCTTTCACGTTAAGTTTGGCGTGGACTGAATGACGCAGTAAGAAAAACGTTTGCTCGGGGAAGGGTTATTTACGCGAACAATTTTCGGAATTCTGTATTTTTTTTCGTGTTCGTGAAGGTAAGCTAAATAAAACGGTAGTGTGATGTTTACGCGAAGTAAAAGGCGCAGGTCGTTTTCGAATAGGCGAAGCCGATGCAGATGCCACTGACAACTGAAATCCTACTCTACACGCTTCCCGTCTTCAGTATTCTCGTCCCGTTAATTCAGATCCTCGGTAACCGGATCCGCTCGAAGATGTTGGTCGCGTACTGGTCAATTCTGGGCCTCGTGGTCACGTTATGCGGAGTTGGCATCGCAGTCCTCAACGGTTTTCCCGCGCCAGAGCTCGTGATGGGCGTTCTATCGATCGATAGCTTCTCCATCTATTTCACAGGCGTGTTTGTTCTGGTAACGCTGTTGATTGCTGTCGCGTCGGCTTTCTATATGCGCGAGAACAAGAATTTTGACACTTACTTCGGCCTTCTGCTCTTGGCCACTTTTGGAATGATGCTGGTTTCCTTCTCCGTCGACCTGATAGCGTTGTTTCTGGCGTGGGAGTTGATGAATATCCCCTCCTACGTTCTTACCGGGATCCAGAAGGATGACCCGATTTCCAACGAGGCTGCAATGAAATTCTTCATCCTCAGCGCTCTATCCTCCGCACTAATCATCTACGCAATCTCCCTAGTCTTCGGAATTACCGGATCTACAAACATGTACACGATTGCGCAACAGATGCAAGTAGTTCTTCCGAAGCTAAACCCGTTAGCGTTGCTTGCAATGGTGCTCTTCGTAGCCGGGTTCGGGATGAAGGTTGCAGCGGTCCCGTTCCACATGTGGATACCCGACGCCTACGAGGGTGCGCCAATGACTATTGGAGCATTCTTGGCGGCTGGAACCAAGAATGGTGGTTTCGCGGCGCTCTTCAGAGTGTTCGCGATTGCCCTAATCGCGATCCGCCTGGACTGGTCTGGCACGTTCGCCATCATAGCCATCCTAACTATGACGTTGGGTAACGTCGCGGCGCTGATGCAGAAGAGCTTTACAAGAATGCTTGCATACTCAAGTATAGCCCAAGCCGGATACATTCTCATCGGGCTCGCCGTACCCAGCCAATTGGGCATAGTGGGCGCGCTCTTTCACATACTCAACCACGGCGTAATGAAGACAGCAGCTTTCATAGCTGCCGCCGCAGTTTTCAGCAGACTCTCAACTACTTCCCTGGACTCGTATTCCGGTCTAGGGAAGAAGATGCCGATAACTGCGTTCACGCTTACCATTTCGCTCTTCGCCCTCGCCGGGGTGCCGCCGTTGAATGGCTTCGTGAGTAAACTCGTTCTCTTCACGGCTGCGGTAGACGGGAACTTGTGGTGGTTAGCGTTGGCGGGTGTGCTCAACAGCGCATTCTCTATGGCCTACTACGGGTGGGTTGTGAAGCGCATGTACTTCGATGAGCCTGCTTCGCCAGGGAAACTCAATGAGCCTAGAACCCTTCTTGTCGTGCTCGTCGCTTGTGCGATCATAGCAGTGGTAGTCGGCATATACCCTGGTCCAATTCTGCATTACCTATTCCAAGTTGCCGGCCAATTGCTACCCGCCGGTGCGAGTGTGGGCGGTGTGGGCACATAACTAAATGTAGAATGGTTTTAGTCGCACCCTAACCCTCTTACATAATCAAATAACCGCGGGATATTGAAAATGGTCAAGGAAGTGGACGTTGTAGTCGCGGGCGCTGGTCCCGGCGGGCTATACGCCGCAGTAGAGGCGCTTAAGCGAGGCCTCAGCGTCCATGTTTTCGACAAGAAATCTGTCGTAGGCATACCGGTCAAATGTGGTGAGTACTTCCCGGTCCGAAAGGAAATGGAAGAACTTCTTCCATGTGCGGGAGAGTACATGGATGTTTTCGACGTTCCTCAGGATGCAGTAGACAACACTTGCAAAACGCTTAGGGTCATTTCACCAAGAGGCAAGGAGTACGAGTTCGACTTTCAAGCCTTCATCCTCGACAGGACGCAGCTTGAACAACAAGCGGCAAGAGAGGTTGAGAAGTTAGGTGGGACACTGCAACTAAAAACGGCCGTCAACCTATTCCAGCAGAATGGTGAAACCTACGTCGGCCCAACATCAAATGAAGCCGTTAAGGCGAAGGTTGTCATTGCAGCTGACGGGTTCCCATCCAAGGTCGCTAAGTCTGCAGGAATTTTGACCGACGCCTACATGACCGCGAACAATGTCGCAATCAACTACGAGTACCTAATGACTAACCTAGGGGTTGATCAGAAAGTCACTGAAATGTACATGGGGATGAAGTTCGCGCCAGGAGGTTACGGTTGGATAATTCCAAAAGGGGACAACTCCGCAAACGTCGGCATCGGCATCAGAACACCTTATTCAAAGAGGAATGACGGGCGAGGCTACTTACAATTCTTCTTGAACGACTGCGACTTGACGAAGCAGAAGCTTGAGGGAGGTATGTCCGGTCCAATGATCGCGGACGTTCTCCCGGTTGACGGGCCGGTAACGAAAACGTATTCCTCTCGGGTCTTGGCTGTCGGAGATGCCGCGGGCATGGTGATGCCTACGAATGGTGGCGGGATCTCGACGGCTATGATTACGGGGCGAATTGCTGGGCAAGTTGCCGCGGATCATGTCAAGAATGGCGTGTCGCTCTCCGAGTACGAGCGTAAGTGGGTGGAGGTTTTGGGTAGGGAGATGCGAGTGTCGACGAGGTTGAGGCGGTTGGCGGATCATTTCATGGGCAATGATTTCATCTTCCACTCATTACTCGGCGTGCTTGGGACGCAGGGTATCAAGGATGTAATAACGTGCAGAGTACCTGGAGTCCTGAAGCCTTTCATCTCTTAGTCGGTCAGAGGACTTTGATGAAGCTGTCGACTATCATCGCGAAGAAGAGCGCGAACAGGTATGGGCTAGAGACTTTGAAGGCTTTATAGGCCATCTCTTTCGTTGGGTTGAAGAAGAGTTTTAGGTTGATGTAGAGCACCCAGGCCCCAAACCCGACCGCGACCGCCAGGTAGACTAAGCCGAGATTACCTGCAAAAAATATCCATAACGAAAACGGTATCATGAGTATGATTGTCGACACGATACACCTAAGTGCTGTCTTCATTTTGGTAACCACCGGTAGCATGGGCACCTTTGCTCGTTCGTAGTCGTCTTTAGTGAATATGGCGAGGCTCCAGATATGGCCTGGAATCCAGAGCACAACCAAAGCCGCTAGCAGTATTGGAAGGAGTGCAACTTGATTGGTGACAGCGCTCCAACCGAACATTACAGGTAACCCGCCGCTCACCCCCCCGAGAATGATGTTGAGGGGGTTTCGACGTTTCAGGAAGAGGCTGTACACCACAACATTGTCGATCACTCCCAATGCAATCCAGATGAATGAGAGAGGATTGATCCAGTAAGCCAAGATCAAGCCCGCAGCGGCGAGAAACAGCCCCCAGCTCAAAGCTCTGTTCGGAGTTATCCTGCCGCTTGGGATTGGCCGATGTTTCGTGCGGTGCATTATGGCATCGATATCTCTGTCAACATATGACGTTAGGGTGTCGCAACCGGCGCTCGCGGCTGTGATTGCTGCGATGCCGACAATGAGTACAGTAGGGGTCAGGGCGATGAGCGTTTGTCTCCATGCTATGAGCATGGTTGCGAATGACGTAAAGACTAGGAGGAAGACGATTGGCGGTTTCGTAACTTCGAAATAATTTTTCAGGGTTTGAGTAGTTGCAGTGACTTGCAAGCGCTGGGCTCCTATGGAAGGACGGTGAGTTGGCCGTGCATGTTTGCGTGTCCTGCGCCGCAGAAGATCGTGCAAATTATGGTGTAGTCGCCAGGGGTGGTTGGCGTTATCGTTACGGTTAGATCCTTGCCTTTCTGGACGGTTGCGGGTGCGTCCATAATTCCCTCAATGAAGAACCCGTGTTGACTAAAGGATGGGTCTTGTTGCCAGATTCCGTGAACGTGAAATGTTACAGTATCTCCCACGTGCACGACGATTGGAGTATTGTGAGTGTCAATGGTTCCGTTCACCATGAACGCCCATTGTTGAGCCACAATATAGATCGTAATTTTCTGCGGTACGTGTGGGGGGCCGACTTCTGCTGGGAGAATGTAGAATTGGTAATAAAACATGCCAGTACCTACAAGTACGAGCATTAGAACTGCCGCTGCCCCAACCCATGGCCCATTAGTCACTTTTGGCTGCGACATTGAATTCCAGTCTCAGTCTGCTCCGATTCTGTAGAGGTGGACCAACACTCCGAACGCTATT
Organism: Candidatus Acidiferrales bacterium; assembly: GCA_035517955.1. Taxonomy (GTDB): domain Archaea; phylum Thermoproteota; class Bathyarchaeia; order 40CM-2-53-6; family 40CM-2-53-6; genus FEN-987. The sequence continues at coordinate 4,479 of DATIYC010000120.1, forward strand.
AATCCTACTCCGATCTGCAAGAGAACTACGTTCGTAAAACCTCGCAGAAAGGCTTCCGACGAATAGATGTCGAAGAGCACCTGAATTCCTAGTAGTGCGATGATGATTGCGCGCCATTCGTTTGAGGTCAACTTGTAGATGGGAAATTGTTTCCTAACGTGTGAGGGGCGAGCGCCAGGTGGCGGAGCTGTAAACTTGAACCATAGATAGATGCCTGCGTATGCTGCTGCGCCGATGAGGATGACTGAGGCGAAGAAGATGTAGGGGTCAATCTCGAGTTGGGGTATATCGTTTAGTGGGGCGAATATGTTGTTAGCCCTAAAGCCCCACACAGTCGTAAGCGCCAACTGACCTAAACCAGCAATTCCCATTGCTGTAAAAAAGGGTCTATCTCGTATCGAAAATTTCTTGCTGGTATCCACGAATGGAACGATAAGAAAAACGACTACGAAAATCATCGGAATTACGACTCCAGCAGTAAACTTGTCGATCCCAGTGCGAATAATCGCGTACATTCCAGTTAGGTACCATTCAGGCATCGTGATGCCTGCTTCGGCTGTCGGAATGAATTTGGTTCCGAGTTCGACCGGAAATAGTCCGCCTATGACCATGATTGCTCCGGCAACCATTGACACGACAGGAATGTCCAGAACGAGGTATCGAGGAAAGTGAACCATCATCACCAATATCATAATCATTGGGAAGATGAATACGTGAATTGCGTAGAATCGGAGAATCAGGTCAGGAAGCCCTGTTCCCGCCATTAGCCGGAACGCCATCGGCCCCATGAACGGAGTACTTCTCGCTAGGGCTCTGCCAATGTTGATCGCTAGCATGCCCCGAACGTTAAGCAGCAGATCGTAACCCGTGTACGCCTCGATTATGGTTAGGATACCGATGATTATGCCCGTCACCCAGAGGACTTCGTAGCGCAGTTTGTAGCGGCCCGAGAAGTATTGGTAGAACATGTGCGCGACTGCGAGGAGGACCATGGCGTTTGAGGCGTGGTAATGGATGTTTCTGAGAGCTGAGCCGAATGGAATGGAGGTGTTGATGGCCTGTACACTGTCGAAAGGTGATGTGACCGCGCCTGTTGTCGTGTTGAATATCACCGTAGGGCTGTAGTATAGCATCAGCAACGCGCCTGAAATGCCAAGGATCGCGAATGTCGAGAAAGTTAGGAATCCTAGAAAGCCTAGAGGGCTCACGAATTTCTTCGGTAAGGTGAACTTGAGTCCCATGAAAATTGTGCGTTCAAGGCGTTGATTCAGCCAATCAATCATCAGCTGAATCGGGCCTTTTTCTTCTTTAGCTGGGCGGGGTGTTGCTCCCATATCCAATCTCATCCAAGTTCAAATTTGTCGCGTAAATATCGTTCCCATCAAATCTAAGCGAGACGGGTGGAAGGTAACGCCCGATTTGTGCTGCCGGACCGGCAACTGGCCATCCATCCGTGGGTCTATACTCGCTTCCATGACAGGGACAACCGATGATTCCTGAGGTGTTCCCTGAGGCGATGTAAGAGACAAGGCATTGGAGGTGGATGCAGGTTCTATTGTAGGCGACGAATTCGTTTCCCGCTTGCTTCGCTAAGTTCGGTGGGAGATGAATTAGGATGTTTGTGTACATTGGGTCATTGGTGAAAGGAAACCAGAAAACCATGGAGTCGTTGACAGCGACGTCGGTCTTGCTGGCGATAAGCGCCGGTTGGAAGGTGCTCGGAACCTGAGGGATCAGGTACTGGCCGGCTGCCGCGAATGGCGCAGCCGCGAGCACCGCGGAGGCTGCGCCCATAATCTTCAATGCATCTCGACGGGACAACCCCTTCTTCTTTGAGGATTCGGCGCCATCAAAATCCGTTTGAAGCGAGCTCCCACAACAATTAGTGAAATCTTCACAGGTTAGGCAGCTGTTCGAGAAACTCTTGCCTCGATGGGTAAACTTTCGTCTACCTGACTGTTTGGCAGGAGTCCTTGTAGTCACTTGAGACACCATTACATGTCTGAAAATATTGGGCCGTCTAGGCAGTTATGTTCCAATTTAAGGTTTTCACGAACAGAACAAGGTATTACGAAACGAACAAACTATTCTGTCACATTACAAACAGCAAAAAAACGAACATCGTGATGATAGTTTAGTTTTGAGCAACCCTTTGCTGAGGGTTCTTCCACAATGATTCGGAGAGTCTTTGAAGGCGTGGACTCAGGCGAACAGGGGCTGGCTCTGGGCTCCACAAGTTCTTGAACCTAGCCGGGAGTTTGTTTAATTCGTTGATCGCCCTTTTGCGACTCACCGCGATGCCCGGTAGTTTGCGGATGAGTTGTCCATGCTTGAGGATTCTGACGAGGAGGGCTTTCGACCCGGTAGGGCCCTTCTCTTTAGCAAGTGCGAGAAGGTCTTCTTCGAATCGTCCATCAACATCATAACTTCTATAGACTTGTTTCGCGCCGGGTAGAGTTCGTTTGCCCTCACTGGTCTTGACTCGGTAGCTCAACTCTCCATTGCGGCGCGTTTCAACAATCTTGTAAATACCTTGAAGGGCGGGGTCGTCTCGTGAGGTTACTAACTCAGTGCCAACGCCAAAAGAGTCGATCGGCGCTTGCCTGGATGTGAGATCGTCCAGTATGGATTCGTTTAAGTCGCCGCTTGCAAATATCCGTGTTCGTTTCAGATTCGCGTTGTCGAGAATCTTTCTGACTTGTGAGCTTAGTTCATAGCGGTCGCCGCTATCTAATCGGACCAGGGTTGGATGGGGCTTGACTGCGACCGCTTTCTTTGCTCCGTTTATTGTGTCGTAAGTGTCGAGTAGGAGCGCCGGGTTGGAGGGGAATGTTCTGCAGAACCTTTCGAACGCCTCCTCCTCCGTTTCGTAGTTCATGACGAACGAGTGGGCCATGGTGCCATAGGTTGGTATACCGAACAAGTAGCCTGCTAGCACGTTTGATGTTCCGATGCAACCTCCAATGTAGCTTGCCCTCGCCGCCAGTAGGGCTGCTTCAGGGCCATGGGCACGCCTTCCCCCAAACTCGATTACACTTCTTCCCCTGGCGCTCTGGACCACTCGCGAAGCCTTGGTTGCAATTAGAGTCTGAAAGTTGATTGTTGAAAGGAGATAAGTCTCGACTAGTTGGGCTTCGATTATTGGCGCCGTTACTCGGAGTATCGGCTCGTTGGCGAACAATACCGTGCCTTCCGGCAAAGCCCACAGCTCGCCTCGAAACCTCAATTTTCCAAGGTACTTGAAGAACGCAGGGCTAATGTCTTTGAAGGCGGAGTGTTTCCTTAGAAAGTTGACGTGCTCCTTCTTGAACCTGAGAGTCGAAAGGTAGCTTACGGCTTGCTCCAAACCTGCTGCTATCAGATACGAGCGGTCTCTTGGCAGGTTTCTAACGAAGAGCTCGAACGTCGCCTCTGCGTTTTCCTTGTTCTCGAAGTAGGCTGCTGCCATGGTCAGCTCGTAAAGGTCAGTTGAGAGTGCGACATCCTTTGCAAGCAAGCCAGAACAATTCCGCGTTTGACATATGATGGATGAATAATAATTGTTCTACCGGATTCCGCTATGACCCAAAGCAAAATCTCGAGGGTTGAATGTCATCGATTTTTTGCACTATGAGCAATGCCTGATGTGTTGACTGACAAGGGGTTTGTTGAAATCATTGCTCAGAGAAAAATCCTCGTCGGAAGTGGGTTAGATGGTGGACGTTGTGAAGACTGATGAGGAGTGGAAGCGACTCCTCACGTCAGACCAATATCATGTTGCGCGGAAGAAAGGCACCGAACGACCGTTTACTGGCGCATACTGGAATAATCATGAGAAGGGCGTTTACCAGTGTGCATGTTGCGGAAACGACCTCTTCAGTTCGGAAACCAAGTTTGATTCTAGAACTGGTTGGCCTAGTTTCTGGACACCAATAAGCGAGAGCAATGTGAAGACTGAGACGGATCGAAGCCTCTTCATGACCCGGACGGAGGTGTTATGCAGCCGATGCGAGGCTCACCTCGGTCACGTATTCGACGACGGCCCTAAGCCAACTGGGTTGCGTTACTGTATCAACTCGGCGTCTCTGAAATTCGTCAAGTCTAAGTGAGTTCTCAGAGACGCCGGACTCGGAGCTAAGGCGTTAACTCTGAGTTTGCTGATTCGGGTTGGAAAGGTATAATTACATGCGGGTTTCAACGCTACCGAAAATCCTTTCCAAGGTACGAGAAGTGGATCATTGAAGCGCACCTTTGCCGCCTTCACGATAATGCTCGGGTTGACGGCGATCATGATCGGCCTCTACTTGAACGAATCCAATGTAATATCCGCGGCCCTACATGGCTATGTCTTCTTGTTCCCGTGAGGTTTCGCAAAAATGTCAGACGCCAAGACATCTACTCGACCCGAGGAAGACTTGAGACGATTCAAGTTCAAGTGGACTCTTCCACGAATGCTCGTTCAACTAATCTCCCTAGTCGCCGTGAACGCACTCGTGTTGACACAACTCTTCCCTAACATGAAAATTCAGCCGATTCCCTTCGGATTACCGATTTTGGCGAGCGTTAATTCGCATTTCTCCGCAATTTATAGTTCGTTTGACTTAATGCAACTAGAGCTTGCACAGCCCGAGTTCCCTTTCATTGTTGTTGGTACTGTTTTGTTGATTGGCGCCGTTGTGGGACGTGCCTTCTGTGGTTGGGTGTGCCCGATCGGTTTCATACAGGATATGATCACCACGCTGAAAGGCCGTCTGGATTTCGTTTCGCCGCGAACCCAGAAGGGTAGTATAAGGATAAAGTACGTACTCCTCTTCGCAACGCTACTGATCAGTGCCTCCCTAGCAATAGCCCTAGCCACCGGCGCAGGATCTGACTTCAAGGCGGCTCTTGGAATTCTTGCTACCGGCCCCTTCATTGTTTTCTCACCGGACGCCACGCTCTTCGGTACCGTCCCCGCCTTGATTGGGATGGCGCGGGATGGTTTGTCGGCTTTTCTTGCTAAACCTCCGACAATGCAGGAAGTTTATAATTGGATAACGACGATTCCGCCCCTACTTGCGTTTCGCGTACTAATCCTCGCCGCGTTCTTTGGCGCTGCTTGGAAGGTTCCAAGGTTCTTCTGCCGCTACATCTGCCCCACAGGCGCATTGATGGCCATCTTCCAAAAGTACAGCCTGTCGGGGATGAAGCGGGACCCAGTGAAATGTACCAAGTGCCCCCACTGCGAAATCAAATGCCCCATGCAAATCAACATCCTCGACCTGCCCTGGGAGAAGTTCAACGACCCCGAATGCATCATGTGCATGGAATGCGTCGACGCCTGCCCACACGGCTCACTAAGCCCCAAGTTCGGCTAAAGCCAACAGAAACCGAAAACGCTCATTCCAAAAGCTCTACACTAGCTGAGCCCGATAGTGTAGGTACGCTAGGCAAGTTTTGAGTGGCAATGAGAATCCTATCTTGGAACATAAACG
>DATIYC010000121.1:0-2853 GCA_035517955.1 Candidatus Acidiferrales bacterium
TGAGCGCCACGCAGAAGACCATCAGCGGACACGCATGCATAGTCTACAGACTTTTCATAGGTGTATAGCCTGGTGCGCATACACGCTTATCGCGCGCATAGTTTGTTTTGCCACGTTGACTTTGGTTCAGATATAAGATTACGAGCAAAAGTAGATTAGTTTCTTTAGGAAATTCGGCACGGTTCTCAGCTTGTTTGTTACCATTTTCCTCGTATTGGCGGGCATCTACCTGTCCGCTGAAGGATTCTTGAACACCCTCTACTGGCGTCCGTCGCATCCGCCTTGGCTGTTCCAGGCCGGAAGAATTCTGCGCGGCATAATTGGTGTTAGTATGATAATTGCGGGCCTGATGCGGTAAATGGTTTCTGTGGAAAGATCATCTACTGAGGTTTTTTCCATTCCAAACATCGTCTTGCAAACAGTGTCGTGGTTGGATCGTGCGGGTCTTTGAGACGAATTGTTTCGCGGAACGCGTTTCTGCGAATCGTAAGGTTCCATGAGTACGGACCATGCTACTTGCTTTCTGTCTTAGCTTGTGGATTCGTGGCCAGATATCCCGTCGATAGCCGAATTCTGCCGGTGCTTCTTTTCGTTGCAGCTTCTTCCATTTTTGGATTTGTGATTAACGATATTGCCGATGCAGAACTTGACAGAAGAGCTGGCGTGTTAAGGAACCCTGTAGCGTCAGGTGACTTGTCTGTGGCTGCGGCTTGGGTCCTCGCGGTAGTTCTCTTGGGTTTGGCGACCTTAGCGATCGATCTCCTAAGTTTTCCGAACGGGTTGCTTGGAATTCTGGTGATTATACTGTTTGGTGGATATTCTTTCGGTATGCGGGCAAAGACTAGGCCTGGTCTTGATGTTGTCTGCCACGCTTCCTGGAGTGCCATATATGGGGTAATGGCTTACTCTGTTTATCGCCCCCTTGACTTTGTGGGAGCAGGGTTGGGCGGTATGCTCTTCATGTTGTCCATGTTGGCCCAGCTTGTCAATGAGATTAGAGATTGTGATTCCGATAGAGATATGATAAGGACAACCGTGACGTTGGTTGGCAAGAAATGGGCGCTCAAGGCCTGTGTTGTGCTCCTTTTCTTGGTCCTCGCGTTATTTGTGAGCATTGTGCTAGTTGGCGGACTACCTTGGATTCTCCTCGTCTTCGCGCCATCCATCGTATTTTTTGTAGCGCCCATTATCAATGCACTGCAGAATGAGCAAAAGGTACCGGGCCTAATGCCGGCGTTCGTGAGTAGGGGAACTATCATTGGATTGCTTTTGCTCGTTACCTATCTCGCTGTCAAGATTACCGGCGCTGGCTAAACCGGCTAGATGGGCACTAGTCCAGATGACGTGTTCATTCTGAAGAGGGTTCGTATCGCGCGAAGCTTCGATTCGTCAAGTGGGCCACTTCATTGCCTATATAGACAAGGGTACGCTTATTCTGCACAAGCGTAAAGTATTCTGACTTCTATGTCTCGTCTGATACAACACGGAAACATTACGGCAGGTTAAATGCCCAAAATGCGGCAGATACTACTTAGCGGACGTAGATGCCTCTCAATGTCCGCATGAACCAACCTGATTACAGCTTTCGCTCCTTGAACAGCCTTTCAAGAAGCACTGGCAAGTCCTCGTGGCTATTCGAAGATTGATTACCTAAGCTGATTTGCTGCTCTTGCGTGAGTAACTGCCAGCGGTGAGCAATCTCATCGGTGGTTTCGAAAGTGTGAATGCGCCCTTCCCTTCTACTACGTGGACGAATGACCATAGTGATGCTTGCCATAAACAGAGATACTTGAGGGACATTCAATAATCTCTCGGTTGGTGCGACCGTCCAAAATCGGACCGACATCGTTCGTCTTTCGTAAGTGTGTGTATAGCCTGGTGCGAGCGCCAGAATTCGGACCGTCGTTGTTAACCGTTATGTGTGTGTGCGCACCATTAGATAACAAAATTACTTGGTAACTACTCTAGATGTCTTTGTAGGTCGAGAACGCTTTCCGCTGAGAGATTGAGTTCTGGGATTGTATATGAACCATTGCATGTTGGGAGGTCTAATGTTTTCTTGCCACATGAAACCGATCAGTTCTCCAATGTGGTACAGTTGTTCGGTGATGGATTGCAGCAAACATTCCTCAACCGTTAGGTTGTACGGATGCTTCTGTCTAGGAGAAAATCGGAGACTAATCTTTCTTCGCAACTCACCTTCTCCAGCGTCTTTCAAGAAGGCTTTAGTGTTCGATTCGACGTCGTCAAGATAACTCATTGCTCCTCGCATGTCGAATGAGTCGAAGTTCGGCTCCCTGTAACTCGTTTTTCCTTTTCCCAGAATCGCAGAGTTCACAAGCCAATCTTCGACATAGATCATGTGCACCAGGATGTTCTTCATGCTGTGAAAGCTTGCTTCCCGATTTTTCAGTGGTATTGACGTTGGAAGCGTCGTGAGTTTTCTTGCGAACTTTCTCCGAACAGCAGTGGAGTAGGAGTACAATTCTTGAATTGTGAACATGGAAGCGTTCATCAATAAACTAGCTTATGGCTCTACTGATGCGCGTGGACAACGTGACAGCATATCAGTTGTCGTGATCCTCACTTTTGATCGCTATGATAGGAGTATTGCTGCCGATGGATCAACTCGGTGTGTGTATACCCTGGTGCGTGTGTGTATACCTTGGTGCGCACTCACACACACTAAAAACTACGAACGACGATCGGATAGTCTAACGAGTTGTACGTCTTGGGTTTCTTTGAGATTTATTTTAATTTCAGCCGTTACGAATAACGGCTCTAGGGCGTCACTATTAGCTCCCCATTTTGCATGTAAGGGTGAATCGCACAGAATACATTGCAGTACATGCG
>DATIYC010000122.1:0-10260 GCA_035517955.1 Candidatus Acidiferrales bacterium
CAATGTCTAGAAGGGCGCGAAGGAACTTGACCAATTCTGGAACGTCGTTCTCGCCGCCAGTAATTCCGAAACGAGGATGCTGGTCACCGTATCCTACCACCCCAAGTTTCTTGACGCAATTTCCTACGTGTATGTGCACTAGGTAATCCTTCAGCATACTAAGCGACTTGGCTGCGTCCTCTTCTAGGAGGGGCGCGTGCCCCATGTCGTACATCAAGCCGAAATCAGGGTAGTGTTTCCTCACAGTTTTCGCTACTATGAGAGCCTCATCCGAGGGGCCGATCAAACTCTTCTTTTCGATTTTTCTATCGAAGGTTTCCAGCGTTATGCTTACCCCTCTATCCCTCGCGTAAGCGCAAAGGTCAAGCAATGAATGAATAAGTAGTTCCCGCTCGGCAACTCTCTTCTCGTCACCCGGGTCCGGACCACTTAAGATCGTAAAGCGCTTGGCGCCGAGCTCTTTCGCTTCATCGATTTGGGGTAGCAAAGTTGAGAGGGCTTCCTTCCTTTTAGTATCATCAACGGAATTCGGATCTAGTTTTCCCCTTAGGATCGTCGGTTGTGCGCCGAAGGCTACTCGGGCGTGCGAGGTCGCGATTACATTGGCAACCTGCTTTCTGACTTCCGGGTCGTTTATGTGGCAGACTTCGACCATTGAGAAGAAATCGTCGTTCACAATCCTTGAAACGGTCTCAAGTATCTGACCTGAGCCTGTCATACTTTCGGGATAGATCATGAAATGAACGATACTTAGGTCAACCAGCGGTTCCCAAGATTCCTTCAATCCTCATCACCTATGTCTTAGATGTCGACGGGACGTTTACGAGTTTTCATATTTATGTAGCTCGTATCATGCTTTGACGCCACTGACAAGCTGAATTCTCATATAGCCAACAACGGAATCGTCCTGTAACGAGGTTACGAAAGTGGTTTCTGTTACCGCGGACCCTCAATTCGAATCTGACAAATTCTTTTCCGAATCAATATTCAATATGATAACAGATGCGAGAGTAGCCGATCCTGAGATCGTCCTGAAATCCGCTGCTCGAAGAAAGAGAAGAGAGAAACTGACGGTTGACGGAAAACTTGCGATTCTTGCAGCAGACCATCCAGCACGAAGAGTGACAAAGTCTGGAAACGACCCAGTACTCATGGGCAATCGTCAGGGTTACCTAGGTAGGATTCTAAGGGTCATTACCAGCCCCGAATTTGACGGCGTAATGGGAACAACTGACGTGTTAGAGGACTTGCTAATTGTCGATCAACTCCTCGTCGATCATGGGGGAGGTAGCTTTCTTGATGGCAAGGCGTTGGTCGGATGTATGAATCGAGGAGGTCTCAGCGGTGCTGAATTCGAGATGGATGATCGTTTTGCTTCTTTCACCGCCGAGTCAATCAGCCGTCTTCGGTTGGATGGTGCTAAAATGATGTTTCGTTTGGACATAAAGGACACTAGATCACTCGACACCATCGAGGCTTGTTCGAAAGCTGTCACGGACCTGAACAAATATTCGATTCCTGTCTTTCTCGAAGCATTTAGCGTTGAACGAACCTCTGAAGGATACAAGACTCTGAAGACCTCTGAGGAAATGATCAAGACCATCAGCGTTGCGACAGCGCTGGGAGATTCATCCCGTGGCATCTGGCTGAAGATACCTTATTGTGAAGGCTTCGAACGAGTTGCCAAAGCAACCAGTTGCCCCATTCTAATGTTAGGTGGGGAATCGTCGGGAGACCCAACTGGAGTACTTCAGGAATTCTATAGAGGGATGAGAGCAGGTAGGAATGTTCGCGGAGCTTTGGTGGGCAGAAACATCCTTTACCCGGGAAACGATGATCCATTTGCGGTTGCTGACGCGGTAGCTGGAGTTGTTCACCGAGGCTTCTCAGCCGAGCAAGCTCAAAGCCACATCAAGACCGTTCGCGGTAGAGGTATGGATAGATTGACTTCGGTTCTTGGGTGAAAACTTGCCCAGAAACTTGGTTGTCGCTCAGTCAGGTGGCCCCACGGCCGTAATCAATAGCAGCATTTCAGGAATCGTTACCGAAGCTACAAAGAGCACAAGAGTTGAAGGAATCTACGGAGCGATTAATGGGATACTTGGCGTCTTGAAAGAGGATCTTGTAGACTTACGACGCGAAGATCCTAACTCAATTCAAAGACTGAGACAGACTCCCTCGGCCGCATTGGGATCTTGTAGATACAAACTGAACGAGCGAGACTATGATCGATTGCTCGAAGTATTTCGGGCTCACAAGGTTGGATATTTCTTGTGTGCCGGCGGAAACGATTCAATGGATACTGCTCACAAAGTTGCTCAACTTGCGGAGTCTAAGAATTACGAACTTCAAGTAATTGGCGTTCCCAAAACCGTCGACAACGACTTGATGGCTACTGACCATTGCCCCGGATACGGTAGCGTCGCCCGCTTCAATGCCACGGCTACAAGGGATTCGGGTCTGGATACGGAGGCAATCTACACCAGTGACACGATCAAAATTATGGAGACAATGGGAAGAGACACTGGTTGGATTACGGCGAGCACCGCACTTGGAAAGGACGGTGAAGATGGCGCTCCACACTTGATCTACTTGCCCGAACGTCCGTTTATCGCAGAGTCTTTTCTTGAGGACGTCAAGAACGTCTACGACCGGTTAGGTAGGGCAGTTATCTGTGTTTGCGAGGGATTGAAGAATGAAGAAGGAGAGTTTCTCAAAGCTTCGTCGAAAGGCTTAGACACAGACAAATTCGGCCATGCCCAACTGGGTGGCGTGGGAGAATATCTAGTGAATCTGATTTCCAATCAATTGAAGATCAAGGCACGTTGCGACAAGCCGGGAACAATTCAAAGGGTCTCGATGGTTTGCGCCTCACAAGTCGACCTCTCAGAAGCGTACGAAGTTGGCCAATTTGCTCTTTCAAGGGCAATTGAAGGGGAGTCAGATAAAATGGTCACGCTGACTAGAAAAAGTGATGACCCTTACGTGTCTGAGAAGGGATTGGTAGATTTGGATGAGGTGGCACTGAGAACGAAGAAGGTTCCTGAGATATTCATTAACAAAAAATCAAACTACGTAACAGACTCTTTTCTCAAATATTCCCGCCCTCTCATCGGGGGACCATTACCACCTTATGCACACCTCAAGAAAGAGAGGCTTCAGAAGCATCTTCCTCAGTATATGTGAAAGCTTGACTAAGCCCTGACCTTGGCCAACCTTCCCGTCTCCGTCGATTCGAACGCAGCCAATCCAACATCCAGAGCTGCGCGTCCTTCGCTCAAGCTTGGGGCTGCTCTCAAGTCCCGAAGAATAGTCTCGACGAAATGAACCATCTCTGCAAGGTATGCTTCACCGAATCTCTGCGCGAAATGCGGTACCTCTTTGTCACCGAGATAAGCAGTTTCAGCATTTGCTCCTGTTCGAGTGTAGACGGCAACTGGAGCTCGTTGAATTGAACCTACCTGAATCATCCCGTCGGTACCATAAATTTCCGTTCGAACATCATAACCGTACCTCGCATTCAGGCTTCCCTCCACCAACCCCATTGAACGATTCTTGAACCCCAACGTGATCAGCGTGTTATCGACGAAGTCCGAGACTTGCCTCTTCAACTCCGGGAAGACAAGGCATTCCGCGCTCGTATAGACCGAGGAGATTTCGCTTTCCATAAGCCACCTACCAAGATCATAATCGTGAGCATGCATCTCAATCTGCAACCCACCACCATGCTTTGGATCGCAGGCCCAAACAGGCGGAGGGAAGGGGTCGCGGCTGGTCGACTTGAAGACAATGGGCTTACCAATCTCACCATTCGTCACCCGCTTCTTGGCGTGTGCATAGGCTGGGTCGAAGCGACGCATGAACCCGACCTGAAGTTTCACACTCGATTTTCTAACCGCCCTCTCAAGTGTGTCCGCTTGTTTAACCGTAATCGCCATTGGCTTCTCAACAAAGACGTTCAGACCGGCTTCAGCGGCCTCTGTTGCTATAGGAGCATGAGTATCTGTAGAGGTAATTACGCAAACAGCATCAAGATCCAAATCTCCAAACATCTTTCGATAGTCTGCAAAAAACGGTGCTCCAGTCGCCTCGCTTCCTCTCTTGCCAACTCCTTTATCGATGTCTGATACAGCAACAAGGTTGACGTTTGGTACTCGTAGCCTGAGGTTTTTTGCATGCCACAACCCCATCCTGCCCATACCAACTACCCCAAATTTCAGAACTTTAGGCATGTTCAGAATACCTTCTGTTTGTGTTCGTCAGTCTCCCCTGCAATAATACCCCACGACTCATATGAGAGCTAAATGCTATGCGACGCGTGTAGCGAAGGATACTGGTACATACACTTCTAACGTAAGATACACATAGTTCGTCTAAGAATCGCTCTGTGAGAATCATGATGAGTAGAAAGTGGATCGCAACCGAGAATCCCGCAATTCTGTTTGAAGACAATAGTGTGGGTAGATTGAAGAAGGAGGTTTGGGATGCTTCTGAACAACAGATAGATAATGTTCTGCGTGAATATCAAATCCCTTCAGCGTCGGAGCTCGGAAAAGCGGGCAGCTATGTCCAAACGACTGTTCGACAAAAGCTCATTGAGAACAGAAGAAAGAATGATGTCATATTCATACCTGTGGGCAGCACAGAAAACCACGGCCTTCATACCATCTCAGGTTTGGACACTCTGGTCGTAACTCAGATTTGCGAAGCGGTGCGAAGGCACACCGCTAAGAAAGGTTCACCGGTGAACCTGGCGTTCCCGCCCTTGTTCTACGGTGCCCACCCATATCACCACCTCGGTATGCCGGGTACAGTAATCTTGACTGACGCCACCGCAAGAGAGCTAATGATTGATGTGATGCTCGGACTGTGGAACGATGGTTTCAGAAAACAAGTCATTGTCAATAATCACGGACAACTCTGGGTCTTGGAATCGGCACTCCAAGAGTTCATGAAGAGATATCAGCTTCCGGGAATCTTCAGAGTGTTGGACTGGCATCGAGGAGTGCGGGAGTTCTTTGGTCCCACGGGCAAGAAAGACTCCATGGAAACTGATTTTGTTCACGCAGACGAGGCTGAAACATCCAATGCCCTACTGCTATTCCCTCCAGAGATGACTGACATGAGCCTAGCCCACAAAGGGACAAAGGGCATCTCTTACCTACCCGACGGCCACTTTGACAAGTCAGTCGATCCGTTCCGCAGACCTCACCGTTGGTCTGAAGGCGAAGGCCACGCGGCGATTGAAATTAGAGCCACTCCCGAAGGAGTCGTAGGCAGCCCCGCACTCGCAACAGCTCAAAAAGCAAAAAGACCGATCGCGGCAATTCTAAAGTACCTAACACTTGTAAACGACGAAATTCTTCAAGCATTCCCCGCAGGAACAGTACCACCGGTCGACAAGATTACGCTCAGGTCGAAGGAAGAAATGGAACCTTTCCTCAAGGAACCTCAGAGTCCGGGTTGGAAATCAGTATACGAACTTCCAAAGAGATCCGTCTGACAGCATTGAGCTCTTGCAAAATAATCTAATGAAATCAAATAACGCAATAACCTGTCCACTTTTCTCTCGAATTCCTGCGTTACCTCGCGGTGAGAAATTACTGGGAAGTCTTTTCTAGCTGAACAACGGAACCCTCGACGATGCATTATGTGTCCAAAGCAAGTTGCAGCAGTCTTGCATGCAGACTGGAAACCTAGATCAAATTACAGCCCAACAGACGAGGAAGTGAAAACCCGAAGGGCAACTTACGCAAGCCGTGTATGGCATAAACCGAGAGTTCAGGTAGAAGATATACCAATTCCTGAAATAGCGTCAAAAGAAGTGCTGGTGCGACTCAAAGCGTGCGGTATCTGCGGCTCAGATATGCACCTTTACGAAAGCGACAAAGATGGATACATTTTGTATCCTGGGCTCGTTAAGACACCAGTCGTTTTGGGACACGAACTCTCTGGCATAATCGAGAAGGTTGGCAGCGACGTCACCACCGTTAAGGTAGGTGACTACGTTGTCTGTGAGGAGATGTGGTATTGTAACGAGTGTGATCCGTGTAGGACTGGAAACTTCAACCAGTGCGTGAACTTGATGGAAATGGGGTTCACAGATGACGGCGGATGCCAACAATACATGAAGATTCACCAGAAATTCTGTTGGAAAATCAACGACTTCAAGAAAGTATTTTCAAGCGATGACAAGGTCTTCGAGGCAGGGTCATTGATCGAACCTGCATGCGTAGCCTACAACGGTATGTTCATTCGCGCAGGAGGTTTCAAACCGGGGTCTTCGGTTGCCGTCTGGGGAACGGGCCCGATAGGATTGGGCGCAGTTGGACTCGCAAAGGCTGCAGGAGCAGGGAAGATATTCGCTTTCGAGCCCAGAAGCAAACGGGCTCAACTGGCTAGGGACGTAGGTGCGAATGAGGTCTTTGACCCGTTCGCTTTACAGAAATCAGGCACGGAACCTTGGCAGAAACTTCTGGAACTCACGGGTGGGGAAGGCATTGACATGCACGTCGAGGCAGCGGGAGACCCCAGCTTCATAATGCCCCAAGCCGAAAAATGCATGAATATCGGCGGAAAGATTGTGGACATTGGCAGAGCCGACAAAGCAGCTCCTGTGTTCTTCGAAATGTACCAAGTGCGAGCACTCCAAGCTTACGGAACGCAGGGACATGCAGGCGCTGGCGTATGGCCGGGAGTCATCAAACTCATGGCATCCGGAAGGTTTGACACAACAAAAATAATCACGGGAAGATACTCAGTAACTGATGTCCCCAAGGCGTTGGAGAAACTACTCAGCAGAGAAGACGCCAAGGTCACCGTCAAACCCTAACCGACCGACCGCTAACTCAAGACTGTTGATAGGAAGGGTTAGACCCCCTTCCACTCTGGGTGGACGCATTTGCCACAAACGGACACACGGACAAGCCTAGGCATTGGTATGGTCGGATACAACATTGGTAGAGTCCACAGTCACGCCTGGCTAAACATGCCACTCTTCTATCACCCGCCACCAGCCAACCCTATCCTTGTAGCTATCGCTGGCCGCAACCCCGATAAAGTCCGAGACTTCGCTCGGAAGTTCGGATACAAGAGAACGTACCAGAATTTTCGTGACCTCGTCAAAGATTCCGAAGTCAACATTGTAGACTTGTGCACTCCGCCGTACGTTCACCATGAAGAATCCATCGCATCTTTTGACGCCGGAAAACACGTGATCTGTGAAAAACCCTTGGCACGTACCGGGAAGGAGGCAAAGGAAATGTGGAAATCAGCGGAAAGAGCGGGAGTCAAACACATGACTGGGTTCAACTATCGCTTCATCCCCGCCGTCTGTTACGCTAGAAAACTAATTCAGGAAGGCTTCATCGGCAAACTACTGCATTTCCGCGGCGCGTACCTGAACATCGAGGTAGGCGATCTAGGTTACCTCAATCCAGAGTTTCCGCTCGACTGGCACTTCAAGCGCGATACTGCAGGATATGGTGCACTGAGCGACCTCGGCTCGCATATCATCGACATTGCACGCTTCCTTGTGGGTGAGGTATCGGCTGTTGCCGGCGCTACGGCCACCTTCATCAAAGAGAGACCTTTGCCCGGCACGCCGAATACGAAAGGCATCGTAGAGGTTGATGATTCAACAGTAGCAGCAGTAAAGTTCGCGAACGGAGCGCTAGGAACAATTGAAGCCAGCTGGATGGCCCCAGGAAGGAAAGATTTCTTACGGTTCGAAATACTAGGCAGCGAAGGATCCCTACGATTCAATCTCGAACGACTTAACGAGTTGGAAATATTCACGTTGAGAGACTCAAACGAGCAAAGAGGCTTTCGTGACGTTTGGACAACATCGAAAACTCATCCCTTCATGGACAAGTTCTGGACGGAACAAGGAGGGGGTTTCGGTTGGGATCATGCGTTCGTTAACGAGGTACATCACTTTACAGATTGTATAGTAAACGACAAGCCTATCGAGCCAATCGGCGCGACTTTCTTCGACGGCTATAGAAATTGTCAGATCATGGATGCGATAGTAGAATCTGCAGAAACTGAACGTTGGGTTCACGTCATCGATTAAACCTGATTCTTAAATAGGTCACCCATACCGCCGTAGGCGGATGTGTCTTTCTTGGGCAAGTGGAATTTGCCACCTAGTGGCGGCCATATGGAAAAACAGGATGGAATCTATTATCAGAACATGACTATGAAACAGGTTGAGGAGCGAGTTAGGAAAAATGATCTTATAATAATTCCACTCGGCGCGACCGAAAACCATGGACCTCACGCAGCCGTTGGCGAAGACATCTACCTCGTTTGTAGAATGGCGGAAATGGTTGCTGAGAAGACGGGTTGCACAGTCGCCCAACCGTTTTGGTATGGGTCTCATCCCTACCACCACCTCGGCATGCCTGGGACGGTGGTTATTGATGATGATGCGTTCAAGGCCACACTTCGCGGCATTATGGCGGGTTTCTGGAATGCGGGATTCAGAAAGCAGATTCTGTTCAACGGACACGGACAGGAGTACGTGATCCCCTCTGCAATACATCAGTTTGCGAAACGATACCAAGTGCCGGGCATATTCATCAATTTGAACTGGTGGGCGATCTCACCACAGCAGATCAGGGACAAGGCACACGGCGGTCCCTTCGAGACTCCGTTCGTGCATGCGGATGAGGTTGAAACGTCCTACAGCCTGGCACTCTTCCCTGAACTTATGAAGATGCAGGACGCGGTTGATGCAGACGTATACGGATTCCTTCCTAACCAAGCTCACCACATCGACAAAGCTGCGAACGCATACCAACGCCCCATATCGTGGTATGGACAGATGGGTGCATCTGCGATGGAAATCTACGCTTATCCAAAAGGTGTAGTGGGCAAAGCGACCCTAGCCAAAGCCGAGAAAGCAATTCCTGGGGTGGAAGCAATTTTGGATTACATGGTAGAACTGCACAACGACATCATGACCAAATTCCCAGCTGGAACGCTGCCACCAATCGAACAGGTTACACAGCGAAACAGAGATGACATCGACGCGGTCATCAAAGGCCCCTTGAAGGGCGGCAAGCACATCTACACGCTAGCATACCCACCTTAGTCACCGTTCCTGAAGGGGTGTGATCTGGGCGGATTGCCGTTCCAGGTCGGCTGCTTCCGCTGTTGAATCTTTATCGTTACTAAGTTCGGGACAGGGCTTACGAACTGATGCTACGTAGCATCCATCCTGACTACTGTCTTCACGCATTCTCCAGCCTTGTTTAGAGAGAAAGCTCTGTCGATTTCTGCCAGCGGTATCTGATGGGTCACAATAGTATTCACGGGAACGAAACCAGCATCTAGCATGTCAATAGCCGTTCTGAAACTGGCAGCTTGCGTATGCGAACCCAGAATATCTTTCTCGTAACGCATGAGATCGAACGGGCTGAATTTGGCGGTCGCCTCAGGTCTGCAAGTCCCCATTACCACTACCCTCCCTCCATTTGCGGAGCTGCGTATCGCGGCTTCAACAGTCTCCACCTTACCGATCACCTCGACCCCAACATCAGCACCTAGCCCTCCCGTCTCCTGCAACACACGCTTCACCGGATCTTCCTGAGAAGGATCTACCGCCACGTGTGCTCCAACTTTTCTCGCCGCCTCTCTACGTTTCGGAGCAATTTCAACTGACATAATCTTCCTAGCGCCAGCTCTTGCGAAAAGACTCACCCAAAACAAACCCATCGGGCCTGCGCCATAAACTACCGCTGTATCAGCAGGTTTCACTCGAGCTCTTAGGAACCCATTGACGATGCAAGAGAACGGCTCGGTTAGCGCAGCTGTTGTCCAATCCATTCCTTCGGGTATGCGATAGACGGCTTTTTCGGGGGTAAGCATCAGATTGGCGAATCCGCCGTTAATGTCCTCTCCAATGCTGACCAGGTTCTCGCAAAGGTTGGGGCGATCTGACCTGCAGTAGCGGCAGACACCGCAGCGCAGGTTGGGATCAACGACGACGTGATCTCCAACTCGTACGCTGGTAACGCTCTTTCCAATCTCAGCTACTTCTCCTGCACACTCGTGGCCAAGAACTACCGGGGGCTTAGCTGGATGCCGTCCCTCTAGAATTGCAAGATCGGTTCCACACATTCCGCACGAATGCATCCGAACGATTACGTCGTTTGGATTTGAGAGTTTAGGGGTATCGAGTTCTTTGACCTTAACGCCTACTTTCTCTCCCTCATACATTGCGCCAAACATTTTCGTCAGCAATCATCACCGAGC
>DATIYC010000123.1:0-13239 GCA_035517955.1 Candidatus Acidiferrales bacterium
ATTATTGTGGGAAATACGCCTGGCGTTCTCACAGATACCACGGCTGATTTCGCTTTCGCACTAATGCTGGCCACGGCGAGACGGGTGGCTGAGGGAGATAGAATTGTAAGGGCAGGAAAATGGAAAACCTGGGGCCCAATGATTTTACTTGGCCCAGATGTGCATGGTGCTACTTTAGGCATCGTCGGCTTAGGTCGGATAGGGTCAGCAATCGCGCGTCGAGCGAAAGGCTTTGGAATGAACCTCATCTACACCGACGTAATCAGAAATAAGCAGGCTGAAGACGAGTTCGGGATCAAGTTCGTCGACATGGACACCGTCCTTACTCAATCCGATTTCATCACCCTACACACGAACCTCACGCAGGAAACCTTTCACTTGATCGGTGCGAAACAGTTCGAGAAGATGAAGAAAACGGCAATCCTCATCAACACATCTCGTGGGCCAATAGTGGACAACATGGCGTTGTACGAGGCTCTCAAATCAGGTAAAATAGCCTACGCTGGGTTAGACGTTACCGAACCTGAGCCTATTCCAGCAAATCATCCTCTGTTGACTTTGGAAAATGTGATTGTGGCACCTCACATTGCGAGTGCTTCCGTAGCGACACGAACCAAAATGGGAGTTATGGCCGCCGACAATCTAATCGCGGGCTTGAAGGGCGAAATGCCCCCGAACCCAGTGAACCCTGAAGTACTAAAGAAAAAGTAGAGCGGTCTAAGGAGTCGGGTTACTTAGCGATAGCCCGATATTTCCTCCATCTTCTCTGTTTCCTTCTCTTTTCCTAGAGCAGGAACGTATCCACCCCACCACTCCTCCCATGGTGGGACCTTCACTTTTTCTAGTTCGCCAGCGTGCTCCATGACTTTCTCGAATGCTTGGGCATATTGTTCCATAAGCTCGAGGCCGTTGGGTGGATGTAGCGAGAGGTTGAAGGTTTCATTCGAGATACGTTCTGCTACAGGGCAGAGACCTTGTGGGTAAGTGACGTCTCTGGTAACGTATGGACTCTTCCATGGGAATCCTTTGCCCCAGCCCTCCCTTACTTGGAAGACGGGCTGCATGTAGATGGGGCGAGCACACCAGATGGCTGCCCTAACCCCCTCAGCTTGTAGAGCTACCACTATCTTGTCCCTAAACTCTCTAGGTGAAAGCTTCAAACCAATCTTTGACGGCTCAACTCCAATCTTGTAATAGTGGTAAACGCTCTTGGCGTAGCTTGGAATGAAGGGTGGAATCAGGCCTGCTAATTTATGGAGTCTTCGTGTTAAGAACTCGGACATCTCAACCCTCGCTCGGTTTGTCTCGTTAAGTCTGCTGAGTTGAACTCTACCAAGCGCTGCAGTAATTTCATTGGATTTGTAATTCCAACCCATCCCTCCGGACATGTAGGCGCGCGACACACCTGGGCGAAGCGATTCTCCGAATATGCGAACTTTCTCTGAAGTGGCTGCGTATTTGTCGCTGTCTGTAACGAACATCCCTCCCTCTCCAGTTTGCATGTTCTTCGTTCCGTTGAAGCTGAATGCGCCCATTGCTCCAATGCTTCCAACTTTCTTACCTTTGTACTCAGCACCGTGTGCTTGGCAGGCGTCTTCGACCACCACCAAGTTGTGGGTGTCGGCAATCTTCTGCAACGCATCCATGTCAGTGGGAAGACCGTAGATGTGAACAGGCTCTATGACTTTGGTGGCTTTGGTTATGTTTGCCTCCACGCTCGCCGGGTCCAGCGTGTAGGTACGAGGGTCGATATCAGCGAAGACAGGTATGGCTCCCTGTTGGAGGATGCATGAGGCGGAGCCGACGAAAGTGTGAGGACTCGTAATGACCTCATCCCCTGGTTGAACACCCGCAGCAGCCATGGCACAGTGCAGTGCAGCCGTGCCTGAACTCATGAATATCGCGAACCTGATTCCGGTATACGCCGCAAATTCACGTTCGAATGCTGAAATTTCGGGAGCAAAAGTTCCCCAAACCACTCCCCGCTTTATCACGGCGGCGACCGCATCAGCCTCTCTTTGTCCATAGCGTTTCAAGTATTCGATCGGCCACTCCAATGTCGGAAGTTCAACGGTTTTCTTTCCACCAAAGATTGCAAGCTGAGACAAAGCAAAACATCGTCCAAACGTTCGTTTCGCAGAAAGTATATTTCATTAATCAAGATTGCGAAACTTTCGCAGAGCGGAGATTAATGCGGTTCGCATTCGTCGTGTCTAGATGGTTAGGTTATCGAATCCCGGACCTCTTTGAAACATCGGAATCGTTTCACGAATTTGAGAAGGTGCTAGAGCAGCTAAAGTTGAATGGTTTCGAGGGTGTAGAGTTGAATCTGCACTTTAGCGACGAATCACTGATGAAGCGTATCAGTGAGGCAATTACCGATGCAGGGCTACATTTAGCGGCTGTAGGGACTGGGTTACTCTACGCAATTCAGCACTTATCCTTCACAGACCCTGATCCGGCGGTTCGAACTAGGGCTGTAGCAGCCGTCAAGGATTTGATCCGTTTTGCTTCCGAATCTGATGCAAGGCTAATCATCGGAATGATTAGGGGCAGCGGTGCGCTCAACACAGAAGACGCTAGGGAGTGGTTTGAGAAATGCATTCAAGAATGCGATGCGACAGCTCAAGAAATTGGAATCAAACTCGCCCTCGAAGCAATCAACCGATATGAGACCCAGTCACTCAATACTGCTGAGGAAGTCGCCGCTGTCACTGACAAATGTAACCTGCAAGCCACGGGACTCTTGCTGGACACGTTTCACATGAACATTGAGGAGTGTTCAATCGATCAAACAATTGCCAAGTACACTTCTAGACTAGCCCATTTTCACATAGCCGACAGTAATCGATGGCCGGCAGGGAACGGGCATCTCGACATCGCGGGACTACTGGATCAGTTAAGAGATTCAGGCTACCCCGGGTGGGTATCTACTGAAGCATTACCCAACCCATCCCCCGCTGCTGCAGTCAAGCAAACAGCCGATTATCTAAGACTACATAATCTCCTTGCTTGACGGGTTACTCGGATTGCAGGTTGACTTTGTCGTCGTCCAGAACTTTCTTGAATACCGCGCTATCGTCTAGGATTTTCGCGAAAACATTCACTTTACTTGCCGCTCGCGGAGTCTTTCCACTACTTACTGGCGTTGGTCCGAAGAAGATGCAAACCGCCTTACCAGGAGGCCAATAGGCTACGCTTCCAACCTCAACGTCCACTCTGCCGTTCTCCTCTTTGGTATTAACTGGGGTTGAAAAGTAAACTTCGTCACCCCAACGGTTTGCATTTCCTTGTATTGGCAGAGCCTTCATTATCAGCTCAGCAGTTTTGGGATTTTCTGAGGTACACTCAGCATGAACCTTGCCCGTTCTTTCAGTCCAAATTGTGAACTGTTTTGCCAACCCGATTACCTAGGTAGTTTTTCGTAACGTAGGATATAGCTTCAACTCGGAAAGGATTAAATCGTGTTATTCACTCGGACCTTTCGACTTGTTTTGCTACTCTCCATGCGTGTGTCCTTCATATTCTTGTTAGCCACAATCATTGCACTAGTCTCGCTCGCTTACCCATCCATCAACGTTTCTACCGCATCTACGCACACTCTTCCTACTTTTATGATTTACACGAGCGGCTATACGGAGGGTTACCCACAACTCTCTTCGACATTCGTACTGGCCTATTCTTTCGTGTCAACGGAATGGTATCCAGGGAATGGACTCTGTGATCCTGCCTCAATGGCCTGTACTCCGCAACCCATGCCAACTGCAACGACAACATTCACCCAATGGTCGGCGTACTTCTACCAGGTTACTGTCTACAGCCAGATTTCCACAACATACACAAACCAATCGGTCGTAGTTTCAACCGAAACCAGTTACCAACCTGTTGCACTGTACGCAATCGCAGGACTAAACGAATTTCAGTATGGACTCTCAGCAATGTTGATCGTGGCCGCGATCATCGTCCTAATCATGATCTTCTACGCAAAGGGAAACGTACGAACTCGACCAACAATTCTGACACCAGTTGTTGAATCTATGAAACCTAGGAGATATTGCACTCAATGCGGAACAGAAAACTTAGCGTCCAGTGAAACCTGCACAAAATGTGGAGTAAAACTCGAATAGGTTAATTTCCTTCAAAGAAACGCAGTTGCCAAGCTGCGCTTCTTATAGGACCGCGATTGGAGGTTGTGGGTACAACACAGGTACGGGATATCTATACGCGACGACATTGAGCGGATAGTAGAATACAGGTTGTGGTCGCTGGGCCTCTGCGGGCATCATTACGGGTGTTAGGAAGTAAACGTATGACATTGTTTTCGCCTTCAACTTATAAGTGCCCACCTCGAGGCGTGATAAACGTTACGTGGCCGCACTGTTACGGCGCGTCTGTTTCATCTTGAGCTACCTTCTATAAATCAACACACCTGTGTCTACGAGTTTTGACTTAGCGATGTTTGCGTAACTCAACTTCAAGGAAGTGGAACTGGGTTTCTAGACGAGTTTTAGCCTACCCCAATTGCGGCAACCGTTATGTGATTCGTAGGCCGAGGATTAACGTTCACTGAGGATTCATTATGCAACCTGTTCTAGTTCCTGGAGTGCCAGCGCCCGCGATTGTAGAGTCTCCCAAGCCTGTTCTGATCCACCCTCCCGAGGTAAGCGCTGCCCACAACTACTCTTTGATAGCTTTCGTACTAGTCTTCCTCATGTTTGTTCCATGGTTCATAATTGTGTTAGCGATCGGCACATTCGGTCTGTTAGCCTCACCATACCTTCCGTTTTTCTTCACGCTACCGCCGGCGTTACCGGCTTGGCTGGCTGCAATTCCGCTTCTCGGACCCCTTCTAATCCTGCTCACATTCCCCGGAGTAGGTTTACCTCCAAACTGGCTTGTCTACACTAGTGTTGGAGTCTTCGGGCTTCTGTTCGGCATACTCTTCCTTCTCCTAATCTGGCTTGGAACTGTGCGGGCGATTAACAAAGGTCGCTATGCAAAAGCACACGGAACCACCTTACTACTCGCAATATTATTCATAATTCCAGTCTTCGCGATTTTAGCGGATCCGAGCATCTTCTACCCGGCGGTCTTTCTCTTGCTACCCGCATTCTTCTGGTTGATGTCTTACGGTAGTTTAGGTGAGGTGATTGCAAAGTACGGTCCAGTAGCGGTTCTGGGTGAAGCTGTTCCTGGAGTTGGATTAGCGGCTCCTCCGCCACCACCGCCGCCAATAATGGCTGGTCCACCGATAGGACCGCCACCAATGGGTGGACCAATGATGCCTCCACCTCCTCCAGCACCAATGCCTGAGGTACCAGTAGCGACTGGCCCCAAAATGCCTCAATGCCCTACTTGCGGAAGGGACCTGTATTACTCAGCAAACCATCGGCGTTGGTATTGCCAGACTTGCGACGCGGGTGGCCATTCCTAGCGGTTTCATCCAAACGCCCTCAATTGCTTAACGTGGCCCAAGTAGGTTCCATCGAGCAAATGGACCTCGGCACTATCCATGTCCACCGCTCCAGACCTCAGGATTGGCCCTAGCGACTCTCCGGCGTGTGATTCCTCCATTCGTTTTGAATTTACGGGTCGCCCGCCAAGAAAATCATTGAAAGGTGGAACGAAGACACAACGCTTAGCGTCCAACTTCACATGAAACTTATCCGCAAGGATCTCGTCCAACTCCTTCGCTCCTTTTACGCCCGCAGCCTTTAGAGACCCCGCGAGCAGCTTCTCCCCATCACACGAAGCCATTACCCACGCCGGTCTCGTTAGCCTATAACCCAACGCGTCCCGGAGAGTTACTGCCGGGTGAAGGTGTCCCAAAATCAATGTCTCACACCCAAGAATCTCAGGAGTTGGCCATGCATGGCCGTGAAATAGTCCAAAACGTTTCCATAACGCAACTCCACTTGAATCCAACAATTCCACCTTCGAAGGCGTTAGGGGTTCAAGGTTGCCATCATGGTTTCCAAGGATTACCTGGATCGACGGCACTACCTTCAATAGCGCTTCGAAAAAATCAGGCACATCCCGCCATTCCTCAAGCTCCGCACCGGTTACACTGTGCTTCACGTCACCCAACATTACCAAACGAGTTGCATATTCATTTTTAATTATAGTCTTCAAGCGCTCCAGCATCTTGTGTGTTTGAGAAGGAATGTGAATTCCCTGCTGGGCCAATGTCACTTCCCACCCAATGTGTAAGTCGCCAACGACCACGACCCTCTCTGCCTTATGTCGTAATAGAAGGGCAGGTTCCGACCCGATGGGTTTGAGGGAATTCATTACCGTCTCTCTTGCCAGTGTTAAGGTGGGGGCTAATTCATCATTCATGCGCAGAACAAAAGGTTAGATAGTTCCCGAAGGGTTCCAAACCGCTCAGTAGCCCGGTGGTGTAGTGGACAGCTCTCACCCACAAAAGCATAGAGGGCTTTGGACCCTCCGACAGGAGTTCGAAAGGCAATTAGTCATTGCCCGAAGTTCTCCTCCGGGCTACCATACAACATTCTGGCAATGGTTACTTGACTTTGAGTTCTATTCCCACCGTGCGTTTGATGAGTTGTGCTAGAACATCTGTTTGAGCCTTGGAGCCGCCCTTCGGTGGTATAGAGACCACTAGGGGGAACTCCTTCCTGGTTCGTTCCAACAAAGGTCTAATCCACTCAAAGATTGGTTCGGTAACCATGATTAGTGAAATTGATTCGTCGGACTGAAGTTTACGAAAAGTTTTCTCCGCATCATCTCTGCCCTTAACTGCAAAACTGTTGCGGATCCCACTTACCTTGAAGTAAGTCGACGTTGCTCTGTCGGAGATGAGGGCTATCCTTCCCAACCTAAGCCTCTCGAATTGCTGTTAGAACTGCTCGAGGATATCCTCTCGTTCCATTATGTGGCCACAGTAATAGCAGTGCAATCGAATTGGTTCGTTGCGATCTAGGGCGAACTGTGATTCGACAGGCTCTTTTGAGTTAGAGATACAGGAGCGGTTATCACATCTTATTATGCCTCGAATTGTCGAGTGTAGTTCCACTACCTTCTTAGACACCACCGCGAAATCCCTGATGATATTAATCGTTGCATTCGGGGCGATCAGAGCTATCTTGTCAACCTCACTCGGTTCAAGTTCTCTGTCTTGAATCTTGACAATATCTTTGTGGTTAAGGTGTTTGCTCTCAACGTTAATCGCCGCACTCACAACCTCGCCACCTTTTCCATTAATTCTAAGAATTTTCAACACGTCCAAAGCGAAGCCAGGAGTTATGTGGTCTATGACGGTGCCGTCCTCAATCTTCTTGACGTAAAGTTCCTGCTGCGCTTGCAACATTGCTCGAAGCTCAATGCTTCCAACAGTTATTTAACCGTAAGATGCTAGCATGCAAGGGCGCAGAAGATGGGATTCGTCGGTAGAGACATAGTCTCGATCAAAGATTTTTCACGTGAAGAGATTGACCACATTCTCAAGACGACGGATGAAGTTGAAGCTTTAACCAAGAAAAGTTCGCACGCACTCGACGGAAAGGTCATGGCTTCATTATTTTTCGAGCCGAGTACTCGCACGAGGTTGAGTTTCGAATCGGCAATGTACAGGCTAGGAGGTAGTTGTCTCGGCTTTGCTGAACCGAAGGTGGCTTCAGTTCAGAAAGGGGAGAATCTGGCTGACACGGTTCGTGTGGTTGAGAGTTACGCGGATATTCTCGTCATTCGCCATCCACTCGAAGGGGCGGCGCGGTTGGCGGCAGAGTTTGCCTCTGTTCCTGTGATCAATGCTGGCACTGGGGCCGAGGAGCATCCGACTCAAGCAATGCTTGATCTGTACACGATGAAGAGGGAGTTTGGGAAAATTGACGGGTTAGATGTTGCTTTGGCGGGGGATTTGCGGTATGGGCGTACGGTCCATTCGTTAGCCTACGCTCTCTCTCTGTACAACATCAATCTTCACTTAGTATCGCCTGCGATGCTTCGGATGAGGAAAGAAGTTCTTGAGGAAGTCAACGGTCGCATAAATGTGCAGGAGTCCGAGGACCTCTCACAAGCGGTTCCGAAAGTTGACGTCATCTACATGACTAGGATTCAGAAGGAAAGGTTTGGATCTTTGGAGGATTATGAAAAGATGCGTGGTTCTTACGTGCTAACTGCGGCCGACCTCACACGCGCTAGACCTAGGATGATTGTGATGCACCCGCTTCCTAGGGTAGATGAGATAGAATACACTGTTGACGCGACTCCACACGCGAAATACTTCAAGCAGGTCTGGTATGGGCTGTTAGTGAGAATGAGCCTGATCGGGCTCGTGCTAGGCGCCTTATCCTAGCCTTGTTACCATAGGTAACGCTTATATCGTCAACCCGGCAAATAGCCTTTCAGGAGAAAATATGCGATTAGAAGTGCTGTCGTCCTCAAAGAAACGACGTGTCCTTCCAATGCACGTCGTCAACTACACAGCCTTCCGGGAGGACTTCAAGAGTCAAGAGGACGAAAGCGAGCTGCACATACTCGAAAAATTCCATGCAGCTAGACTTCTCTCCAGAAGCGGAGATGTCGTGACCTTCGTTGACCCGGTGCTATGGGATCCTGAGGAACACTCCAACAGGGTGACTACTGACCTAGCAAGCGTTGAGAGCGGCTTGTTGACTGCAGTGTTTTGCGAGACCAAGCCACCTGGCGAAGTGCTGTTGAAGGATCTTGAAGTGGTTGACGGCGCAGAAAACTCGAAATCGGTAGTCGTATACCCGTTTAGGGTCGACTCTGAATCGATCGACCGCAAGTTTCCTGACGCTGTCGAGTCCGGCAAGATAACAATAGAGCACTTAAACTGGCGGGACCGCGGTCTGGAAAAGATGTTCCGTCAAACGCTGGAACTTATGGACGTACTATGCAATGAAACGCGCGTGAAAATGTTGCTTCCTCTATTGGAACATCCTCAGGGCAAGAAACATTTCAGGGAGGACATCAACCCTAAGCTCATTTACGAAAATGTTCCACTCCTCAGAACGCACAAGCTCATCAGCGAACTTGCAGACGACTTGTACGACCTCACGCCGATGGGTAAGACGATTTTAGGCGAATACCTAGCTTTCGTAGAGAAGGTTCGTGACCTGTTAGAAAAAGCGGAAAAAGACGAAGACTAGGGTAGTTAACTTGAGTACCAATTCGGAACGACTAGATCATTGTCAAGATTTCGGCGACGTATTTGAGTTAGTGAAGAGGTCGGCAGAGCAGTCGCTAGGAAAGCGAAGAGCTGGGCTCATGCTCTACCTAGCCCGGTTGCCAAAACACATAGGTGCCTTCCATACTATGGGGACAAATGGGATTGTAATGAATCGAACGACCCTCGACACGATAACCCACGGCGCACGATCAATGAGAGAAATTAACTCGTACGTTTACTCAATACTACTTCACGAATACTTGCACTCATTGGGGTACACTGAAGAGAATGATGTAAGGAAACTAGTATACGACGTATCGCTTGAAACCTTTGGTCCAGATCATCCAGCAACGCAAATTGCCTCAAGGGGTCCTGGAACTATGTTCCCTAACGAGCTCATTGGAGTCTCTTCCAACGAGTCCCCAGACGTTGAAGTAATCCCGGACTTAGAGAAGAGTAGTCATCGTTATATCAGTTAGGTAGTAACCGCGTAGTCTACCCGCCTCTCAACAGCCCTTCTCTTGGCTTCAGGCCACAAGCTGAAGGGTAGTATGCCGTACGACGATCGTCCGAGATACGTTAACCTATCCGACCCACACCTGCCACACTTTGGGCTAATACCGAGTTCAGTTTGGTTACAAGCATTGCAAACAGAGTAGTTCGACGAATAGGTGAGGAATTTACAGTTGGATGCGAGTGCTCTTTCAGTTAATTTCATGAGCCCATCCGGTTTGGTATCTAGTGAAATGCAAATCACGTTCAAATGGCCACCGGGCATTAATGATTGGAATTTAGGTTCGATGTTGATTCTGCTATCGAGAGGGGCTTTCGTGGTGAGGGGGATGGTTGGCAAATCTGTGTAATAGACCGGAACTCTGGAGCCGTCGAGAGACATGGCCGATCTTCCATACTCCTCTATATCCAACTCAGCCAATCTGTCCCCTGCTTCATCTCCAGGTCTTTGCGAGAGTATAATCCGCATCTCTTCCTCTTCCGAAGCAGCCTTTAGCTGCTTCGACGTCTCCTGCAATGTCTTCAACGCTAAATCACAGGCAACCCTATCGCGATCAATCCTCAAACCGGTGTGAACTTCTACTGCTTCGCTAAGACCTAGAAATGAAATGTTGTAGGAGGCGTTCTTCTCGTAGAAGTAGGGGCCTCTACCCATCTCCCCTGCCAATATTGGCAGAAGCGGTTGGTGTAACCTCTCGTTCATGAATTTCTTTTTGACTTTGAAACCCTCAACGGTGAGAGCTACGGATTCTTTTAGCAGCGAGAAGAATTTCTCGTCGTTCTTTTTGGCTTCATACGCGACGCGAGGCAGGTTAATGAAAATAGTGTCCATACTCCCAGTCCGTACACAGTCCGCATCCCAACGGCCAGTCCACTCATCGGCTAATCGTAAGCCTGTGGCTGAGTAGCTGCTCTTCTCATCATCCTTGAGAAGTTCGAAGAACGGGACGCTACGTTCAACCGCGAGCGCATGTGCTTTAATCAGTATTCGCCTCACCCGTTCATTCTCAAGGCTCTTGGGTCGAATCTTTACGAGTAGGTGAGGGAGAATAGGAGGTGTTGAAGTCGAGATTAATCGGAAGGCTTCTACAGTTGATTCGGCGATCTGGAGACTTTCGTCTACGAAGTCACTGTAAAGTCCGGGCCTGCTTGTCCCAGGGCCTATGGCGTCCTCGTTTGCTAGGAATCCTGGAGTGAAGAGTTCGATGCCAATCGATACTCCAGCCTCAGGGTTACTAGGCGGTGTCTCCCGACGCAGAGAGCTCAGGAAGTAGTAGATCGTTTTCGTTATGTCCTCGTTTTTCCTTCCGTGCGCGAAGGGAGCGAGGAAGATGTTGAAGAAATCAATCGTTTGCTCGCCGGAGACCTCTATTGCTCCAGCAGCCAAGACTTGGTTAACTAATCCCAGCGCAGATTCCAGGCTATCGGGTGACGGTCTTCCAGCGACACCACTTTTCATGAAATATCGCAGATCGTGCACAATCTCGTTTGGGGTGAGGATCCAACTCTCTAGGTTCGCAATGTGAATGGCGCCCGACAAGTGTGCGTCTGATAGTTTGTGGGGTAAGCAGTTCAAGATCACATATTCTGATAGAACTGATTTGGCGGAGGAGCGGTAAACGTAATCAGCGCTTAGTTGTTTCTCGCCAGCTACCTTGACCAGTTTAGCAACATCATATACGGGCATGCCAAGCCTAGCGAGTTTGTGGCGATATTCTTCAAGTTTCTTCTCTATGAGAATCGCGTTGACAAACTCGCGAATTAATGGAGCGGTTAAGTAGACGGTTTTTAGGCGTACGAGCCGATCCTCTGCCTCCGCAGCTATCTCGTCAGCTATCTCCTGCGGTACACCTGCCTCCACAACAAGTGATCTGGCAATCTTGTTACGGTGGAACTCCTCTATGGCAAGACGTGAAGTTCGCACATACAGTTTGCCACGCTTTACGTTAACATACTCATCCAAGTCTCTTGCAAAGGAGACTATCATTAGACCCAGTTCGGTAACTCCATACCTCTTCGTCTTCTTGTCCAACGTGACGAGACCGGTGTCAGTCAAACTTTTGAGGTGGTAGACGAATTTTCCCGCGTCTCGGACTGGGTCGAGTTTTAGTTGGAACATTACCTCCGTGTAAGGCATTGGACCTTTGGTTGAAAGTAGTCGCAAAATTTGTAGTCGGACAGGTGCCGACGCGGCATCAAAAATGCCAGCACCGATTCTCTCCGATGATCGAAGCAACCTACTACCGCCCAGAAGGCAACCTATTGTTCTCTAAGGACATTTCTTAGTTTAAAAAACTGTAGTTACTCAGGTTAACTATACCTGCCTCGCCGTGTTAAGTGACCGGGAACGTTTATTTTCCATCCAACCGTGTCGGCAAAGGATTCGACTTGGGTAATTTGAAGATGACTGAAAACGATTACGGGGCCTTAAAGAGACTCGAAGACGCGTTTGAAAGAAAAGACCTACCCTACTTCAAGTCCTTCCTGCAAACATCGGGAAATCTTCCCCTACTCCTCCGTGTTCACTCAGTGTGTATGCTCGAACACATCGGAGACGAGGAAATGGTAGAACCATTATGCCAAGTTCTCAAGCACGACTCGAGCCCATTAACCCGTCATGAGGCCGCATTTACCTTGGGACAGTTGGGATACAGGTCTGCCGTTCGGGCGCTCGTTGAGGCGATGCTTCAAGATGAGAGTCCTATCGTTAGGCATGAGTCGGCCGTGGCCCTTAGTTCAATAGGTGACTCGTCGATCATTCCCGAGCTAAAGCGTGCAATCGACGACAAAGACGAAGATGTGAGCAACTCGGCACTCATAGCCTACGAATACCTCACCTACCTACAACGACGGCACGGAAATGACGACGCGGCCAAAACGAAGATTCGGCTGTGAAGCATTTAAGCGAGTGACCTTAGGCTAAGGACTTAGGGGCGGTGGTCCAGACCGCGAGTCACCCCTCGTGGGGACAACATGGTCTAAGATAGCGAACACCGAATTCGCCTCAAAACCGGTCTCGGGACCACGAACCGAAAAGCGAGAACACCGGTGACCGAGGGTTCAAAATGACCCGTTAAGGGTCATGATAATCCCTCCCGCCCCACCAAGTGCACCGTGATTCATGCTCGACCGCTTTCAAAAGTTCGCGAACGTGTCTAATCGATAGAACTAACGCTCAAACAGGTTTTTGCGATTCATCATAATATGCAAGGTGCCCAATGGAAAGCAAGCAAATTCCTCGTCCGAATTGGCTAGAACCAAATCCGTCTTGTACACCGAGTCTATTCTGGCGATGTTGGCATCGGACTCGAAATTCAGGATTTCTTGTCTAGATGGATTCGTGTGCTTCATTCATTCGAAGTGACTTCGGACTCGTTCAATCTGTGCAGGACTTTCATGGCCCTCAGCGTAATCATCTTGCTCGGTTCGCCAACCGTTTCAAGGACGAACGGGACTGAAGCTTCATTCGGGTCGCTCTTGTCCCACTTTCCCTGTGGACTTTCAGCTTCCGGATTGATTGCGTCGAGATTCCATCTTCCATCCGGTCGCCTCTTCTTCCTCAATAGCGAGAT
>DATIYC010000124.1:0-3969 GCA_035517955.1 Candidatus Acidiferrales bacterium
CTATAGAGCATTAGTGAACCGACAATGACCACGACGCCAAATAATGCACCTGCAATTGCAAGTAGCCCAAACCCGTACCCACCCATCATTCCGTACCAAGGTTCATATCCGTGCGCATAGCCACGCATCATCCCGCCATAACCCCGATATCCCTTCATCATTCCGCCAAAACTGTACGACCCCATCATAGAAATCATTCCTCCACCCAGAAGAAGGGTAATGCCCCCGATGAGCGATAGTATGAATGCGACCGTTGGTTTCTCTGACTCAGGCATTCAAGGTCACATCCTACTTTCCTAACATCTCCTCCATCTGGCTGACAACATCGCACTTAAGTCGAACGTGCACTGAGAAACGCATTGTATCACAGAATCACTCCTTATGAAGTTCAGTTTGCACGGCGATCTTGTTCGTTAAGCTGAACAATCCTGGACAACGCTCTTCAGACAACTTCGAAAGCCGTTCAAGCACCGCGGTATCCGCATCGGATTTTACGAATATCTTGAATCGAGCATTCTCTATGATTGGGTTTCCTGAAAGGCCAAACGTTTTCGAAAAATCAACATTACATTCCGCCGCGAAACGGGCTGACTTAATGACCACTCCCTCCGCGGCAGCCAGAGTCATGAAGGTTGAAGCGAAACAGGACGTTAATCCGAAGATGCAGTAGTTTAAAGGACCTGGACGCGCACCATTTCCTCCTAAGAAACTTGGAGAGTCTGCCTCTAACACGTATCTTCCTGTTTCTAATTGCAGTTCCGCCTTGAATTGCGGTCCCGATTCACCACAATTCCACTCACCCTCAATCCGGTTGACCCGTTTTGCTTTTCCTAGATCAGCTTTCATTGTCTTGATGGTGTTCTCGATTTTCTCCAAGTCTACGTGATTGACTGATTTCAATTTCAGATCACACCCGATTAATGCTCAATCTTATACCCAAAACTCTATCATTCATTTGACTTATGAACTGAGATGGGCCATGACAATCCTTGCCTGCCTCTAAGATAACCAGATCCAAAACCGTTCCAAAATCGTTTCGGATAGATGAATCTGCTCTTCAAGCGGTTGAGAAAGAGGCGATTGCTCAACAAGTGAGTTCCAATACACTCGTCAATCAGATTTTAATTCAGTTCTCCGAATTCGATAGGTTCGCTAAGAGAATCAATACGGTAAAGCCTAGTGGTTTCGTGTTTCGAGGAATATTAGAAGCGGCAGATGTGGATAAAGTAATAGAAGTAGCTAAGACGGCTGGGAGCAGCATACCTCAAGCGCTGGTCTCCGCGAAGAGTGGCAGAGTGAATATTGAGACGCTACTCGACCACCTGCGTGTCCTGTCGCTATACGCGCGTCTCTATGAATACAGCGAGAACCTTGATCATCAGGAGCGGGTGGCTACGCTGGTGCATGAGTTCGGCTTAAAATGGTCCATATTTCTGGTTCATTACATCACTGCCATGTTCGAACAAGTAGGACTCAGTCCAAAGCTGGAGATGAGTGATCGGTCTGTAATCCTGACGCTCTCAAGCAAATAGTTGAAACACACTGCCTTTCTCTGTGCACGTCTCGCTTAATTCACCCTGATATGCCAGCTTTGGAAAGATGAAGACTTGTGGCTAAGGACCCGATTTGCGGGATGTTCGTCGACGAGAAGGCGGCGTCGATAACCCGCACAATTCGCGGCACCAAGTGGTACTTTTGTTGTGAATCTTGCGCGAGAATATTCGAGAGGCCTGAAGCCGAGTTCAAACGCCTCAAGCTCCTGTTTGTCGTGAGTGCGATTCTAACTGCCCCGATCATGCTTCTTCCATATGCACTACAGCTGCCACCTACCCTGCAAAACTACATTCTCCTCCTTCTCGACACGCCGATTCAATTCATTGTGGGGTGGCGTTTCTACCGGGGGGCTTATGATTCGATTCGTAACCGTATGGGCAACATGGACCTCCTAATCGCCCTAGGAACGAGTGCCGCATGGGGATACAGCACAATTGTCACGGTCTTCCCC
This sequence comes from Candidatus Acidiferrales bacterium, assembly GCA_035517955.1. Classification (GTDB taxonomy): domain Archaea; phylum Thermoproteota; class Bathyarchaeia; order 40CM-2-53-6; family 40CM-2-53-6; genus FEN-987. The sequence continues at coordinate 2,006 of DATIYC010000124.1, forward strand.
TCGATCTTCCCAGCGGGTGGAGTCTATTTTGATACTGCCGCAATTATTATCACGCTCATCTTGCTAGGCAACCTTCTTGAGCACGTGACAAAGCGCAAGGCTTCTGATTCCGTTAGAAAACTGCTCGACTTGCAACCACGAATGGCACACGTAATTCGTGATGGAGCCGAGGAGGATATCACGGTTGAAGCGGTCGAAGTGAATGACCTTCTCGTAATTCGTCCCGGCGAACGTGTACCGGTCGATGGCGTCGTAGTTGAGGGCAACTCAGCGGTAGACCAATCTGCGATTACAGGAGAAAGTATTCCCGTCGAAAAAACCGTCGGTGACGACGTGATAGGTGCAACCATCAACACAGCTGGGTTGCTGAGGATTCGTGCGAGAAAGGTTGGCGCGGATACTACGTTATCGAAGATTGTTAAATTAGTGGAGGAGGCTCAGAGTGCGCGTGCTCCGATTCAACGGTTGGCCGATAAGGTTGCAGCGTACTTCGCGCCTACCGTAATCGCGACAGCCGTTGCTGCGGGGTTAGGTTGGTACATCCTCGGTAAATTCCCGGTCAACCTAGCGTTGCTTGTGTTTGTATCGGTCATCATCATTGCATGTCCATGCGCCTTAGGTATTGCAACTCCGGCGGCGATCCTTGTGGGAACCGCGAAAGGAGCACAGAATGGGATCTTGATCAAGGGGGGTGAGTATTTGGAAACTGCGCACAAGGTGCAAACGATCGTCTTTGACAAGACTGGAACACTAACGGAGGGAAAGCCGTCCGTCACAGACCTAATTCCGGTTGCCCCTCACTCCGCCGAAGAAGTGTTGCGGCTTGCAGCGTTGGCTGAGAAAGGTTCCGAACATCCTCTGGGTCGTGCGATAGTAGAACTCGCTAGAACTAAATCAGTTCACGTTCCTGACGTGCAGTCGCTGAAGGCAGTATCGGGCCAGGGGGTAGTCGTTGAGTATGATCGAAAAACGATTCTGCTAGGGAATCGGAAACTGATGTCAACCTACAACGTCAGGACCGACGCAGTCGAGGCGGATGTATCCAGGCTGGAGGCGGGAGGCAATACGGTGATGATTCTGGCGGGCGATAGTGATCCAATCGGCGTGATCGGCCTCGCGGATACTGTAAAGGAAGAAGCGCCTTCGGTGGTGAGGGAACTCGGGGAAATGCATGTGGGTGTCGTGATGTTGACGGGGGACAATGAGCGGACTGCTAATGCGATAGCAGGCAGACTTGGAATCAGTAGGGTGGTTTCTGAAGTTTTGCCTCAGGACAAGGAAAGGGTGGTGAAACAACTGCAGGGTGAGGGGAGAGTGGTCGCTATGGTGGGGGATGGGGTTAACGACGCGCCGGCTCTCGCCGCTGCCAACGTAGGTATCGCTATTGGGAGCGGAACGGATGTGGCTGTCGAGACCGGCGGGATAGTCCTGCTCGGAAACAGCTTGGAGGCTGTCGTGACTGCGATCAAGTTGAGTAAGGCGACGGTTGGAAAGATTAGACAGAATTTGTTCTGGGCGTTCTGTTACAACATAGGGTTGATTCCAATTGCGGCTGGTGCACTGGTACCGTTCCTAGGCGAGGGCGTCTATAACTTTCTTCCATTCTTGGCGGCGGTGGCCATGGCTTTCAGCTCTGTGACGGTAGTAAGCAACTCACTCCTCCTGAACCGATTCAAGCCATAAGATCAAACGTGATCGAAAGATAGCTAACGGCCGGAAGATTCCATGAGAATTCCATGCAAATTCCTGCATTGTGAGCGAAAAACTGGTAGGGTAACGTGCGGTTGTGTGGCGTTAAGGCCTGTTTATATGTGAAACGCCTCATTTTGGGGCGCCTAGATGCCGCTAGATGCCGCTTTTCCACACATACGCTCCTTGAAGATCCCTGAAAAATTGTTGCGTGTCGTCGACAAGCGTTTGGGCTGGAAATGCGTCTTTTGTGGTATGTTTTTGCATTATTGCAG
>DATIYC010000125.1:0-25021 GCA_035517955.1 Candidatus Acidiferrales bacterium
TGCACGGTATTAGAAATTGTATCTACACAGCATCTTACTTCTGGGTTGTTTTGTCTGCTATTTCTTTCGCAATCTCTTCTTTGGTCTTGCCTTCGGTCGCAATTCCTAGATTCTTTGCTGCAACGATCAACGGATCCTGAGTAGGCTGAGGGGCGGTGAGGGTGGCGCCTGTGGTTACGCTTGATGTGCTTTCTTTGACCGCTTTATCGAATTCTTTCTTGGCTAATCCTATCGATCTGGCAAGCTCCGGTAGCTTCTGTGGTCCCCAGAGAAAAACAACGACAAGTATGCCCACTATGACCAGCCAATCGTATCCGACTAAAGCCATTGGTTTATCCTCGATGTGATGCGTACGGCTTCATATAAAAATGGCGAACAAATTGCCCAGATTCGCGAAATCACCCTGAATTGTTGCAGGTGTCACCTTCTGAATCGTCTAGTCGTTCACCCAGGTGTGCCTTTCGTAACTAGCTTATACCCATAATGATAGGCAGCCACACCCGTGACCGGTAGCTCAAGCCAGACTGTGACTATTCGTGATAAGAGCGCAGCGGCAGCCCCAATGGAGACGGGAACAGCGAACAAGGCTAAGACAGTCGTTATTGCGGTTTCGTAAACTCCGAGCATTCCAGGAATGGCGATGGGTGTCATCTGAATCATCTTGCCAATCGATATTGTAATCATAACCACCCACAGTGATATACTCGTATCGAGAGAGAGCAAAACTATCCAGAGAATTGCTACAGAACACCCCCAATCGCCAATACTTGACAAAAATGACATAACCATGTGACGTCTAGAGGAAACCATTCGTTTGAAACCGGAATTGTATTCATCAAGGAAACGATCCGCCTTTCCCTCAACGACGGTTTCTCTTTGTATACGCGTAACAATTGGTTGCAGGAACCTAAGAAGTCGGTTTAGGACAGGCCTTATCTTCTGAGGGTTTGACGAAAAGTAGAGGAGAACGACTAACCCGAATATCGTAACGGTAGGAATAGAGGCAAGTTCGACTAAATCAATAGAGGAAGTCGACCCTCGACTCAACAGAGCGAATAGAGCAAGCGCAGTGCAGGCGAGAAAGCCAACAATGTAAAGAATCCTATGAAGTATAACCGTGGAGGTCGACTCGCCCAACTTCATCCCTGTTTCCTTTGATCCCAAAACACACCTGGCAGCCTCGAGGAATACGCCACTAGGCATCGTGTAAACTGCGAAAATGCTAGCGAGTGTAACTCCTAAACAGGTCAGGTATCGCATTCTGTATCCTGCGGCGAGAATAAGGATGTACCATGCTGTACTGTAAAATCCGAAACCCAACAATTGCAACGCGACCATCAGGACGACTATGATTGGGTTGACGCTGAGAAGCGTGCTTACTATGTTCTCTGCACCAACAAAATAGATGAACGCTATGAGAGCTACGAGTCCTATAGCCAAGCTGCCGAGTCTAGACGCTGTATTTCTTAGAATTGGTTAGCCCTCCATTTTGCAAGTGGTGATGGCAGCGTCGTCAAATTGTCTTACGCGGTTACATTGACTTGATACTAATAACCTACGGTTCTGTTGTTACTTTGGGCAGTAACGGTTTTGTTGATTATGTGATCGCCGCAACCTATTGACCCGTCCGCCTTTTAGAGGGTTCGTAGGTGCTTCGATCCAAATCCGTAACGGGATGTTGACAGAGTGAGGTCAAGTTTATTCACCCTTTATATTCATGGATCGTTGCGATCTCGAATCCGAAACAGTTTCGGCGGGTCGTCACTTGAGCGAACTTCTGAGTTATGACATTGTGGTCGTTGGGTCAGGTATTGCGGGGCTGAGAGCGGCGATTGAGGCGGCACGTGTATCAAGCGGAAAGTGCAGCATCGCCGTAGTAACCAAAGTCCAAGCGATGCGGTCCCACTCAGTATCCGCTGAGGGCGGCACAGCGGCTGTGCTCTACACAGACAAAGGTGATACCATCGAATCACATGTCTATGACACGGTCAAAGGAAGCGATTTTCTCGCCGACCAAGATGCTGTAGAGTTTTTCGTTAACTCAATGCCTTCAGAAATTTACCGACTTGAGCATTGGGGTATGCCTTGGTCACGTACTAATGATGGGAGAATAGCGCAACGTAACTTTGGAGGTTACAGCTACCCTAGAGCAACATTTGCCGCGGATCGCGTTGGCTTCTTCGAGATGCAAACCCTTTACGATACAACGCGCAAGTTCGACAATATCCACTTCTTCCAAGAGTGGTATGCTACCTGCCTAATCGTCAACAAAGCTAGGTTTGAAGGCCTAACGGCGATCGATCTGAAGACCGGAGAATTTCATGCTTTCAGCGCGAAGGCAGGCATTGTTGCAACGGGTGGCGCAGGAAGGTTGTACCGGTTCGCTACATATGGTTACTCATCAACACCCGATGGGTTATCGTTAGCTTATCGTGCTGGCGCGCCCATCGAGGACATGGAATTTGTACAGTTTCACCCCACTGGTCTAATCCCGTCGGGAGTGTTGATCACTGAGGGTGCACGCGGAGATGGAGCAGTGTTAATCAACAACAAGGAGGAGCGGTTCATGAAAAAATATGCTCCAGAGAAACTGGAATTAGCGTCGAGGGACGTAGTTTCCAGAGCCATTATCACGGAGATACAAGAGGGCCGAGGACTTAAAGATCCTATCAGCGGGATGGAGCATGTTCTACTCGATCTTCGACACCTAGGTGCCGAGAAGATCAAAGAACGACTATCGGGAATTAGGGAGATTGCAATAAAATTCAAGGACATAGACCCTATCGACGAACCCTTGCCAGTGCGTCCAGTTTGCCATTATACCATGGGCGGCATCAGGACCAATGTGAAAGCGGAAACCCAAATCGCGGGACTCTGGGCTGCGGGGGAAGCGGCTTGCGTCTCGATCAATGGGGCAAACCGCTTAGGCGCCAATTCCACGGCAGAGTGCCTAGTTTTCGGAGCCGTGGCAGGCCAAGGCGCAGCCAAGTACGCTGCTACACCACATACCCATAGCTTGGAGCAAGAATCCGTGAACACTGAAGAGAAACGATTGTATGATGAAATTTTACACGGAACAGGAACTGAAAATCCCTACGAAGTCCACAACCAAATCCAGTCGATAATGGATCAATGCGCGTACGTTTACCGAGACGGCGCTGGACTTGGACAAGGCCTAAACGAACTTCGTGAACTTCACAAACGATCTTACCGGCATGTTGAGGACCAAGTGAAGGAATATAATACGAATTTCATCAACGTCCTTGAACTTGAGGCAATGTTCGAAATCGCAGAAATCGTACTCGCAGGCGGATTAGCCCGAACGGAGTCAAGAGGCGCACACTCAAGAACCGATTACCCGAAAAGGGATGATCAGAATTGGTTGAAACATACCTTAGCCTACCATGAGGCGGACGGTCCCAGACTTGATTACGCCCCCGTCACTATAACGAAGTATCAACCTGCAGAACGACACTATTGATAAGTGATGAAGACAGAGACGCATAAAACTTTGCAAACTAAGAAGATCGTTGAACTCAAGGTGCCCAGGTCTGACAATGAGTTAAATCAGACGCCGACGTACCAGGAGTTTGATGTCCCGTACGAACCTGGCATGACCGTATTGAGTGCCTTTGTGTGCAACACATTAGGAGATTTCAGAATTGGGTGTTGATTCGACGTTTTTGAGAAAAGAGGACAAACTCTTTGATCTGAACGTTAAGTGTGCATTTTGCGGAAACAGAATCGAACTGTTCGTGAACTCCATTTCCTCGGCTGGTGAGGCTTGGCCGTTCTGCCAGACATGTGCAACTTACGTGGACGTTGTTCCTGGTACCTAGCCGACACCTGATCATCGCGAGCTGCTAGTACCACTAAGAATTGTTGGAGCATGTTTAAGGAAGACCAGACGTGGTGTCCTAATCGTCTCTGGTTTAGAGTGTTTCGATGGGAAGTGGAGTGGCAAAATGTCAGGTATCGACAAATATGAACTGCTCTCAGACCTTGCAAAGAGACGTGGATTCTTCTGGCCCTCATTCGAAATTTATGGAGGGGTCAGCGGGTACCTTGACCTAGGTCCCTTGGGAGCGAAGCTGAAGCGTTCGATTGAGGAGAAGTGGCTCAAACTCTTCGTGTACCAACACGGCTTCGCGGTCATATCGACTCCAATAATTACCCCAGAGAAAGTATTCATTGCATCGGGACATGTCGAACATTTCAAAGACCTCATGGTCAGTTGCCTTGAGTGTAAGAGGCATTTCAAAGCAGACTACGTGATTACTGAGGCAATGCCCGGAAGAACGGACTTGGCTTTGGAGGCAATGCCGCCCAGCGAAATTGATTCTTTCATCGCGACCAACCATATCCGTTGCCCGGAATGTGGCGGTCCACTCAGCAAGGCTGAGTATTCACTGACGATGTTTAAGACCAATATCGGCCCTTATGGCGACGCTGTAGGATACGGAAGGCCGGAAGCAGCTCAAGGCATATTCATCGATTTCAAGCGAGTGTTTGAATCCAGCCGAGAGAAACTCCCGCTCGGGATTGCGCAAGTCGGCACAGCCATGAGGAACGAGATCTCACCGCGACAAGGCCCAATTCGACTTCGAGAGTTTACAATTATGGAAATGGAACTCTTCTTCGACCCTGAAGCGCCCAAATGCGCGTTCCTTGAACGAGTGAAAGATGTAGAACTCCCAATACTTCTAGCTAAAGAACGTGAACAACGCGGCTCCAAGAGCACGAATCTTTCCGTACATGAAGCCTTGAAACAGGGTGTAGTCTTGACTGAATGGGGAGCGTATTTTATGGCGCTTTCAGTCAAATTTGTGCAGTCTTTAGGCATACCGTTAGAGAAGCAACGTTTCGAGGAAAAGATGCAAGCAGAGCGTTCTCACTACTCCAGTCAGACGTTTGACCATCAAATATGGCTGGATCGATGGGGATGGGTAGAGATCGCCGGACACGCCTATCGAACTGACTTCGATCTATCCGCTCATATCAAGTCCTCAGGAGCGGATCTGTCCATTTTCAAGCCGTATGATGTGCCGACCGAGAAGAGAGTAACCGTGATTGTTCCAATCGATTCTTCGCTTGGACCGATGCTTAGAGAGAAAGCGAAACCGGTGATCGAAGCACTAAAGCAAAGCAACCCGGATCAAGTCAAGAGAGCTATCGCCCAAAACGGTTACTATGAAGTACAAGGCTTCAAGATACAACCCACCCAACTCAGGTTTGAGGATCGTGTTGTTAGAGAAACCGGCCGACGGGTGGTGCCACATGTAGTGGAACCGAGTTACGGAGCGGAACGTGTAACCTATTCGCTACTAGAATATTCGTACACCCGGAATAAGGACCGAATTGTCTTGAAATTGCCCCCCGAGCTGGCCCCTACGAAGGTAATGATCTTCCCGCTAATGCCTAAAGACGGACTGTCTGAAATCGGAAGTACGATTCAACAAGTCCTTTTGGAAAGTGGAATTGAGACCGAGTACGATGAAGCCGGAACGATTGGTAGACGATACGCTCGGGCCGATGAAGTGGGCGTTCCCCTGTCAATCACAGTAGACTACCAAACCAAGAACGATCAAACTGTAACGGTCAGAGATAGAGATAGCTGGCAACAAGTGCGAAGGCAATGGAAAGAGCTTCCACAACATATCCACAGGTTCTTGAGAAGCGAAATAAAATTCCAAGAATTAGGGGATATCGCCCAAGTCAACTATGAATAGCCCAATACGTCGAAAACAGGCTATGGTTTAAGTTCCGAACCCACCTTATTGCTTGTGGAGCAAAACGGGGCAAATGCAGTGACCTTTCCAATAGAAAATGAAGCAAATATTCGTCGACGAATGTTGGAGCTATGCCAATCACACGCCAGGAACGTTGTCGAAATAACGCGTCAGGTCGTAGTGCTAATGGACAACATGGCGGAGAAGAAGCAAAAATCCGCAAAAGAGAACTACGACAGCATATTGAAGTCACTCGAGGAAAACGAGAAGAACAAAGCCACTTTTCTCAACGAAGTAGCCTCGGTAGGTAGTTTGCTGATAAGTAGAGAAGACTTCCTGCGACTTCTCTTCAGGCTTGGGGAGGTTGCGGAATACTGCGAAGCCATGGCTTTTAGGCTAATGGGAGTTGTTGACACGAAGTGGAAACTTGATACCGAGAGACTTCAGGAAGTTTCACATTTAATGGGATCAGTTCTCAAAGAAGTATCTAAGGTACGTGAGACACTTCATTCCCTATCCTTTGATCCCGATAAGGCTATAGACACGGCTAAAGCTGTTGAGGAGTTAGAGCGTCAAGTAGACACTGAATCTCGAAAGCTCGACATGGAATTGATGGCCAGTAAGATACCTTTGCAGAATCTCTTATTCTTCCGCGACTTGGTTGACAGGGCTGAAAAGATCGCTGATATCTGCGTAGATGTGGTCGATCACATACGAGTCTTAGCTTTGACAGCGTAGGTAGTTCTCTAATGGGTCAACCATTCGCTGTTGAGCTCATAGGAACGAGGCTGGTCGTTTGGAATTACGATGATGCCATGGCTCTGTACAGATTGGGATTTTTCGGAAAACCCGTTGGCATACCGAAACCAAAACCTGAACAGGACTTCAAAGCACCTCTCATACTGGACTTGATGGAAGCACTATACCTACTTGATAGGAAAAAGATACAGATAATAGACGTTAAGAACGGAAAACGAGTAACCCGATCCAAGCTACTAACCCTCGCCAACCACACCTACAAAGAATTCAACCTTGGATACGCCGCCTACGAGAACCTTAGGGACAAGGGACTTATCGTTACGCCGGGCATAAGATTCGGCTCAGATTTCGCAATTTACGAGCACGGACCGGGTATTGATCACGCGCCATTCATTGTAACAGTAAGAAATGAGGAGGAAACTATGGGTCCCTTCGAGGTGGTGCTAGCTGGTCGCCTCGCAACGACCGTTCGTAAGCAATTCACAATCGCTGTTCCGGGACGCTCAGGTAAAGTGGATTACTTGGTTTTTCGATGGTTCAAGGCCTGATTGCATCCAGCTTTCAAGTGCGAGTTTCTTGGAACGCTAAAAGGCGGAAACCAGCTCCACCAGCTGATTGACTTCTTTTAGCCCGACTTTTGTGAATAGACGGCGAACAACCACGTTGGAGTTCTCAACGACCGCCTCCAAAGCTTCCACCTTGTTCTTAATGAGCCAGTTCATAGCGGCCGCCAACTCAGTCGTGGCCAATCCGCGCGCTCTGTAAAGTGGGTGAGTGAAGAGTTCGGTCACCTTAGCGACGTTACCTTCGCCAAGTGTGATCAAACATGCGCTGACGATGTTCGGTGTGGCACCGCTCACAAAGGATGCATCCGTCAAGTACCTGCCTTGTTTACCTTCCATGATCTCTTGAAGTGCCAACTCTGCTGATTCAGGTGTGGGAAATCTGTTTACCGGTTTTGCGCTATATGCCTCGAACAACAGTTTTGAAATCTCATGTGCCTCTCTTTGAGTGGGGTTTGTGAGCCTTAAGATTGGCATCATTCTCGTCTCGATTGGCTGGCCCGAAAATTCGAGAAACTCGTTCGTTTGTTTGAACCCATCTATCACGAATGCCTCAGCCATGTTCTTTGGTACATTGATCTTGATCCGAGCAGCTCCAATCCTCTGAAGATCCTTATGTAGCGTGGAGATCAATTTAGTGTAAGGTTCCGCTTGGTCGCTGGGGACGCAGAAATGATCGACGGACGCTAGTTTCTGACGTAAGGTAAGTTTGAAGACTGCTATAGCATCGTCTGCAGTGAGCGTGTACCATGAGTTTTTCGGATCTTTGAACAATCGAGCGATTTCTTCGTTGGTTGATGGCCTGATGTTTTTGGCGAATGTGGGATACTGTAAGATGATTTCAGTGGCGTGTTTGAGTTCTTGCTCAGAAAGCTTAGAGGTCTTAGTTATCATGTGGCATCAGTGAGTTCGCGGAAAGACCCATATCGATGGGTATAACCAATCCGGTATGATTGAAATGTATAGGGGGCTAGCAGCCTCAGGTATCATTCTAGGTGTTTTCGGACTGTTCCTAGTGGTAATTGACCTGTACGCTCCGCTAGGGGTCTCGATTTTTGGGTTGCCTATATCAATTCTGGGAGGAATAATGTTTGTTGTCGGACTTTTGCGTACTGAACCTGCCCCCATCGAACCCGCGGCCGGGATGAAATTCTGCTGGTACTGCATGAAAGAGATTCCTGTAGACTCAAAGAAATGCCCGAATTGCAGCTTGCCCCAACATGAGGCGAAGGATTAGTCGCCAATTGCGCTTGGTCCAGTTTTCTTATCCTGCACGACATCCTGGCCCTGTGAAGTGTTGGGCGATATTTGCATGTGAGCTTGGCCCTCCATGATTTTACGTTGAAGCCCGGTAATCAATTCGTCCATTGCCTCGTCGTCTAACCCGATTTTTCTAAGAGCCAGAAGTGTATCGTCCGAGAGCGTCGCAGCTATGTTGGGGCCTCCGTACCCTTCCATGCCTATAGCCGTGAATTTCAATTGTTGTTTCCTAAACTCGAAGTATCCGGAAATATACGTGACTCTTCCTTGTTCATCCAGCGAATTTACGTAAACCTCTAATTCCGCAGGTAACTCGGGTCTACTCACGTCAATCGTCTCAACCTTGTCACCTTCAAAGATACGAATATAGTTGTCTCACTTGCCGGGCAGTTCGAAATGCTCGCATGATTACGATGTTGAATGGTCTCGTATCTATGGACGATTGAAAGATCGGTTGCCGATGGAACCAATTGCTCAGAACTTAGTCGCTCAAATACCCTTAACGTCCGGATACCCAACGATGCCGGTCCATGTTTGCGGCTCCATTACTAGGACTATTCTAAGGCTGGTTCATTACCTCAATTCCATAGAAAATAGGGTCTAGCAATGACGTAGCAATGACGAAAGTTGCAGTGTGTTGTGGCTGGAAATGACTCTCACATCTTCTGTGTAAAGATTGGACTTACCCGAACGTAAAATTGCGACAAACAAGATTGGCTACAGTAACATGTTTGTGTGTAGGTATTTGACAGATTAAATAGGTCGCGTGGGGCGAATATCTCAAGTCTTAAGTAACCAACGGGCTGGATAACTTAGGACTAAGCTCGAAAGGGAAAACCGTTCGATTACGAATTTACAATGTGGCACCCTCGATGAAAAGAAATCGACAACTGATCTCGTGCCTCGTCTTATTCATCGTTCTGCTGATTCCAACGGCGAATATTGTTTTCGCCCTATCACCGTTGTCGGCTGGAACATTTCCGGGAGGAACGATTGTTATTCCTATGGATGATAAGCAGGCTGACCGTGTGCACGTGTATGGTCTGATTCACGAATTCCTTAGACTTGTTTCAGGCTCTAATGTAGCTCGAGTGATAGAGCCGCCGGATGTTACTATGCAGACAGCGTTGACGCCGAACGGAGCGCTTTACCAGGGTGGCCCATTTCTCATTGACGCCAGTTATCTCTCTGGCCTAACGAACCTTCACAACGAGAAGATATTTTCTCAAGTCACATATACGACTCTAACGACCGCTTTCACTTCCAACAGCATATTCTTCATCCGCCAACCAACGAAAATTCTTGTCATTAGCGATGGGTACTGGGGTAAAACGTTCCTAACGCTTACCCGGATGGGCATAAACTACACGCAAGTCACTACCGACCAAATAATGGCCAACCCCTCCCTCATCAACCAATATTCGCTAATTGTGCTCGATAGCCCCGGCTGGTACGGTATACCCGACAAATTCTCCACGCTGAAAAACCAGGAGATCATCGCAGTCTACAATACGATCGAGGCTCGAGTGAAAGCCGGAAACGAGGTAATGTTCACTGATGCCGCGCTCCTCGACTTGAATGCGACTTTTCCTGGATATATCCAGCTCGGCAATATCGGGGAAACTGGTTCCTGGCAGAGCGTCATGCACAACCCCGCCAAAGGTAGCAACTTCAACGCGGAGTTCCCGAGCCAATACTATGGCTCTGGACCAAACCCAAATAACGTTAGAATATTCACGGAGGAAGGGGCAGGATATTGGGTCCCTACAGGGGTCCAGCCAGCACATGCGCAAGACGTGCGTATTCTGCTAGATACCACGAACTTCGGTACACCGACTATTCCATATGCGATTCTCGCATTCTACTTCCCATATGGCAACGGAATTGTTGAAGGATTGGCGCTCCAACCATACCAACAGCTCTACCCAATCTACGCAGACTACAACGGATACTATGCCGTTTACCAAATCTACGGAGACAAATTCGTCGAAGGCCCACAAAATGACTTCACCGTCTCTGCAACACCACCTACTCAAACAATTTCAGCAAGCCAAACTGCATCCTACCAAGTAACGGTTACCTCAGTCGGTAGCTTTAGTGGGACAGTGAACTTACAGGTCACGGGATTGCCGTCTGGAAGTCAAGCAATTTTCACACCATCAGGGTCAGTTAGCCTAGGTATGGGCCAGTCCGTCACAGAGACTCTGAACGTGCTCACGTCAACCACGACCCCGCTTGGTAGTTACAACCTAACAATCACTGGTAGTTCCACGCTGCCTTTGATCACGCATAGCGTCTCGGTAGGGTTGGTTGTGATGACCCCGCCAAGTGACTTTACGATCACAGCCACTCCCAACCCGTTAATTATCTCTCAAGGCGCATGCGGAAACCTTACAGTGACGGTTACCTCGATTGGCAAATTCAATTCACCAGTCAACCTCACAATTTCCGGCCTGCCCCCAGCCGTAACCGTCAGGATTATACCTAACCCGATAACGCCAACCCCCGGAGGCACAGCTAGCTCAATCATTATCATTTGCCCCGCCACAAACGCAGCGCCCGGCAATTACACGATTACAATAACAGGTACAAGCGGCACAATAGTTCACACGGTCAGCGTCCTCTTCCGAATCCCAACGCCCACCGTCGTTACGCCACCATTCAACTCGCTCATCTTCTGGCTTCTACTGGGAATGTTACTCCTCGCTTTAGCATTGGGATTGCTAGCGTTTTTGCTGTCAGGAAAGAAACGAAGGCCAGCCGTAGCGGTTGTTCCAGTGCCCCCGCCACCTCCTCCTGGACCGAGACTTAGATATGTTCTGCCAATGCCGACCGTTCGCTGCCGGTATTGCGGAAGAGTGATACCGCTTAACGCAGTCTACTGCCCGTACTGCGGAAGACCCAACCTCGTAGTAACCGCTCCACCAAGAGTTGCAGTTGCGAGACGCGCAGGCGGACGGAAAATTATCCCCGTTGTGTTGGCGCTCGTTGCTGGGATATTAGTCATAGTTAACAGCGCAGCCCTGTTATCCCCATCCTTCTTCGCCCTCTGGTCAGGAGTGTTCTTCTGGCTTCCTACGGTTGGACAAAGCTATGCGTTCATACTTGGCTCCTTGATTGGCCTAGTCTTGATTCTAGGCGCAATCATAATGCTTGTAGGCAACGGTCCTCTCGCAGACATCATCATCTTCCCATTCGCAATCTTCAGCCTGATGATTGGTGGAGGCTTCGTCGCAGGAATGCTCCTCGGAATCATCGCGGGAATCCTAGCACTACGTCGTTGAGCCTTAACGAATTTCCTTTACAGTTTTCACCAATTTCCTAAAGCGGGTTTACTGCAGATTTGCGGTAACGGGCTTGTATCTACTAGCGCGGCTCGCGTTGCGGGATTTAGTCAAACATCTCAAGAGGTTGTGATCCGGAGTGGCGCAACCTGTGATATCTTTAGAGCCGCTAATCAACTTGAAACGTGATTCGGTTTCATGTTTGCTGGATTCGTGCAATGCCGATACTGGATTCTGACGCTTGATGGCGAGTTCCATGAGTTTAGGTACGGTGAAATCCCTATGTGGTGAAGTATTCATTATTGGGAGATTTGGTGAATGACAAAGTGGAAGTTATGGAATTCTATCGTGATTCTAGCGGCTTCTGGAGGATTAAGAACTTCAGAAGACGTCGTCGCGCAAGAATCTGAAAACGATTCGACGGCTACGCGTGGCGAATTTCGCTACGCGATATGTATCTCAACAACATCTTGATCTCCCAGGATATGGTCCGGCCCCACCCGTTCGCCAGGGAATTTACTTGTGGGTCCCCAGATCCGGGAGTACCTGTATCTTTCTGCTAGGTCAGTGTGGATATTGCGTGCTAGCTCTTTGACAGTCGTCCCAGTTCTTACCACGAATGGGTGTTCAGAGGGTTTGGTTTCATTCGGCTCCTTAGTGTAAACGCGGACCATGTCCAATGTTCGAAAAAGAGTTGGTGCTACTTGCGGCAGACCTTGACATGTGAGGCATGAGGTGAGTATGCTTGGGAGACTCGTTTTTTCAGCTAACTCTGTGGTCGTCTCCTCATTCTTTCGTAAGTCCAGTTTGTTTGCGACTACGATTGTGGGTTTGTAGATGGTGACGTTCTCGAGTATAGCGTCTTCAACATCGTCTAATGTGACTTCTCCGTAGATTCTGACAAGTGCGTTTCTGATACCGTAACTGTGCAGAAGCTCACGAATCTTCTCCGCCGGTTTCGATTGTTGCACTCCGGCTGTGGCGATCCGTATCTCGCCGGAGCCCTTTTCGGGGATTATCTCAACTCTGGATGACGTTCGGAGAGTGGAAACATGAATGTCTTCTAAGCTAGCTATGAGGGAACTGAGCTGGCTGAATGGATTGTTCGATAAATCAACTACCAACATTAGCGCGTCCGAACTCCGAACCAGGTCCGACATCTCGGGTTGGATCCTGAAAGTTCCTTGCGAACCAATTTGAGGAGCAGGAAGTTCAACCAACTGAATTTGAATATCCTCAAATTGTAACATTCCAGGAATTGGACGTTGGGTTGTGTACTCGTAGGTGGCGACGGGAGGTTGGGCGTTGGTTAGTTTGCTTAGGAGGCTGCTTCTTCCCACGTTGGTTGGACCGTATAGCATCACCTGGACCGACCCTACGCGCTCCACCGTCCATGAAGTACGGCCGCCCGCCTTTCTTCCACGCTGAACGACGATATCTTGTTTGAGTTGAGCGATCTTCGTCTTAGTCTGCGCTCTGAGCCGCTCATTCCCTTTATGCTTCGGGATTAGCGAGAGGAATTCTTGGAAGAGCAGGAGTTTCTCCTTTAGGTTCTTAGCTGCTTGCGCTTGCTGCCATTTCGCTTTAGCTTCAGCTGTAAGGTTTGCTGGCAACGCCTCTCACAGTTTCACCGGGAATCAATGGAACAGGAACGGGGCGGGTGGGGGATTTATGTCCTTTTCCGGAGCGGCAGTTACCATCGTACCCGCCACAATATCGCCGAGGCGACACCTGGTTTTTGATATGAAGATTGACGCACCGCCTAAGATGTACAGGAACGGCAACCAATCGATGAACCTTAGGAGGTTTCGTAAAAACGACGACCTCAAGCTACATTGATCACCATTCTTCTCGACGACGCGCAGGTGCATAACGGATTTACCGATTGTCGCTGCAAACAACCACTCGAATATGAAGTAATACAAGAAGGTGATCAGCACAATCGGACCTTCTATTGCAAGCGAGAACACGGCCAACCCTCGTCCAGCGAGCACGATTAGCGCTAGCCAGCATGCTGCGACTATTGTGGAGTCTATAACGCCGGCGGCAAAGCGCTTCTCAATTTTTGCCGGAATTATCTTGGGCGGCGGAGTTTGAAGAGTTTCGATGGTCGGATCTTTATGCTCGTGATCGTGATTATGATTCTGTTTTGACAGCTGGTGTACCTCAAGGACTTTGAACCGTCTCTTTTTCGATTCCCCGTTTCTGAGTACGCCGGTGTAAGTCATAGGCTTAATTGTTTTCTTTGGAACATTTCGAACTTTAGTATTGCTCCTCGTCTCACATAGGCGCGGAGCTCCAACAACGTTGCGGGTCCTTCCCAGCATACTGGGAACTTGAACAAATCTGACTCAGATTTGTCCCTGAGGGAGCAAACGAGTTTACATTGTGTAGCATTCCGTCCTGCCAGAAAGTCGTTTTAGGTAAATTTTAGCATCCCAAAACTCGGACAGTCTACGATAACGAGCCGTGCCATATGCGCGGAATTGAACCAATCAATAGTCGAACGGCATTTTCATGTATAGGCTTAAATATTGTCCGAATCGATATTCGGCCAACTAAACAAGGAGCAATTGAACCGAATAATGGCGGAAGTATGCCCCACTTGCGGGCTTCCAAAAGACCTCTGCGTCTGTGGCACCATCAGCATGGAGCAGCAGCTTGTCAAGGTCCGCCTTGAGACTAGAAAATGGGGAAAGGCCACAACTATTATCGAAGGAATCAACTCGAAAAGCGTGAACCTTGGCGACCTCGGCGCTAAGCTCAAGACCTACTGCGCGTGTGGGGGAACCTCGAAGGAAGGATTAATCATGCTGCAGGGAGATCACCGCGGCAAAGTCAAGAAACTTCTAGTGCAGTACGGCTTTCCCGAAAGCTCAATTGAGATTCACTGAGTCAAATTCTCAGGAAGGCTATGATGAGTTCCTTCTTTGATGCCGTTAAGAATCTGAAGTATTCCGGAGCAGCCCCGAAGGCTTGTCCCGTCTGCGGTAGCGTGAACCTGAGGATGCAAGGTTCGTTAAGCGGTTGGTTGTTGCCGCCAGTGTATTCTTGCGGACAGTGCGGTTATACAGGTAGCGTGGTTTTAGAGCTCGAAAAAGATTTGGACGATGAGGACGATAGTTGAAACATTGATGTTCCATCGAAGGAACGTATATATAATGGGTATTTAATATAGCACGGTCCTACACATTCCGGGGCTCCCCGAATGAACCATGCGCTAAAGCCTCTCCAGTGGACACTGTTGCTCACGCTCATACTCATTATTCCTATGGTCATAGAGGGCGTTCACCAGGTCCATGCAGACCAGCCATTAGTCCGCTCACAAACAGCGCAATTGTTCACTGGAGACACGCTAGTCGTCCAGAGCGATCATATGAGTATCCAGCAAGTGTTCATTGATGGCAATCTCTCAGTCGCAAACTTCACTCAAACCAAGTACCCAACAAACAACTTCCAAATCACAGCCTCGACACCTAATCTCTATGAAATAAGAATCATATTCGATCAGCCAACGAGCTATAACGTAAACGTATTCATAAGAAGTAGCCAACCCAGCCTCGACAACACCACCTCCTACTACATGTCAAGCGGCTCACTAGAACTCGACCTAAACGTCAACTTCAACCCCAACGATAACACAGCGACAGCAAATGCGTCATCAGTTACACCATGGGACGCGTTTACTGGCTGGATGAACAATTTCGGAGAAGCTTTCCCGGTCTGGGTAAAGTTGCTGTACCTATTCTTCGGTCTGCAATTCTTCGCGGTGGGCGGGCTTTGGATTCGAAGAGAAATTAAGAAAAAGGAGCAAACGGCACAACGTCTGGATCATGGGGACAAGGCCTACCTGTGGTTGGACATAGCCTACAAATTCCTTCTCACATCTTTCGTAGCTATCGTGGCAATTATGGGAGGCGAATTGATTCTCCTATTCGTGCTCCGATTCATGTTTCTGGCCTCCTTCAACCTGCTCTCGTTGTGGGATCTCTTCGTAGTTGGCTTCGCAGCGGGCGCGGTCATCATCATGTACATCATCCGATTTTCGCTCGAAAAGGGATTCGACCTCAAACCCATGGGAGATGAATAACCTGGCCAACAAACTCGACGATATGGAGAAGTACGCACAAGCAAACTCCGATGACGGACTGAAAGACGTATGGTGGCACAAGAGTAGAGCACTTCGCTATGCAAACTACATCCCACTCCGCCTCACGGACAAGGACTACTTGAAATGGCGCAAATCAAAAATTTCCCCACGCAAATTCCGCAAAATCCAACAGCGCATCGACCGACTCTACCCACCAAACCGTTTCGATGCTTCAAAACTGATCGGCCGTGATAAAGAATACAATCTGCTCCTGGACTCATTTCGGTTACATGTTCTGAAGCACCCTCTATTGAAGAAATGGTTCGACCGCGAGGAACTACCCAAAGCCATCTGCCTAACCGGCGAGAGCGGTACCGGGAAAACTTTCCTCACCATGGTGACGATGAAGCAAATGCTCCTTGAAGCCCACAGGAATGGCGTCCTAATTTCCCCAATCATAATCAAAGGTTCCGACGTTTTCTCAGAATACTACGGAAGAAGCACCAAACAGTTAGGCAGGCTTCTCGAACAGGCAGCTGCAACGCCATCTGTAGTATACATTGACGAGTTTCAAAGCTTCGGTAAGAAAGTACGAGGTGACACAGGAACCGAACTCGAGGACACGAGAGTTCAGGACGAAATCAACCGATGGCTAGACAAAATCGTCAGCGGAGATTCCCGAACACTCGTCATAGTTGCCACAAACTCCTACGAGCAAACCCGAGAAGACATACGGCGTCGTCTTACTAGGGTGGACTTGGATTCCGGCGTAACGAGGGATATGCTCCTCGCAATAATCGAACATAAGCTCATGGACGAAGGTTGGCGAGGGACTCCTGGAACTGAAATCCTTGAAATCCTAGAAAGAGAGGCTGAACTACGTCGCCATGGCTCAATTACACCGAACGACATACTTGGCGTCTTCCGCGAGGTCAAGCGCGCGAAGGAGGTTCCATTGCTTGAAACGATTAGACGGTCGATGCTGGGGCCAATTTCGAAATGGACTAAACCAGTCTACCGAGTGAGCTTGGAAGACTTTGCTGAAGCGGCTCACTCGATGAAATTCTACGTGGAGCGTGAGAAGTCTCGGGAAATCACGGACGCCGTCTATATTGTTACTCCGAAGTCGGCCAGAGGTGAGATCGGTGGCCTGCACGATGTCAGAGACAAGGTGCTGAATCATATTTCCCTCGCATTCAACCGAAAGATGTCTGAGCTCGGCTACGCGTCGAATTGCAGGTTCCTACTTTTTGGTCCACCGGGTACGGGTAAGACACTCTTGGCACTCGTTGCAGCTGCGGAGAACAAAGTCACCTTCATCAAAGTCAGAGGTGGGGAGCTGATGAGCGGTGCTGCCTACATTGGGGAACCAGAAAAACGTGTAAAAGACTTGTTCGCATTGGCTCGACAACGTCGCCCCTGTATTCTCTTCTTGGATGAGGCTGACGCAATCTTCTGGGGCGCGGATCCTACAGGAAACAAGATTCTGGCGCAGGTCAAGGCGGAGCTGAGCGAAATCAAAGCTGACGAGGGTATCGTCGTCATTGCAGCTACCAATAAGGAAAACCTAATCGACCAAGCAACGAGGGACCGTTTCGAACCAAACGTCTACTACGTTCACCCGCCTCTCAATGACGCAGAATGGAATGAAGTCATCGGGATTCACCTGCGTAGGTTCAAGCGATTTTTGCATCCCGAAATCGACGCCAGCAAAATCACTCGCCACTTCAGAATGCAGCGAATCCTGAGTCCGCGAGCAGCCTCCGAAACAATCTCGGAAGCGCACAGATTATGGGCATCAGAAATTAGCGCCTCCTATGAACTGCGCTCTTGCACAGAGGAGAATGACAGAGAGAAGATTAGAGCGAGATGTTCGGACGACTTAAACAGAATTCAGGATGTGGTTGAGATTTGTGCGACCGAGAAGATCTCGATCAAATCCGATGAGATTACGGAGTCCAACTACCCTCTAAGATTATACCATTTTGAGAAAGCAATCCAAGCCTTGGAGAGTTCACAGACCCAGCAGAGACGAGAGATGGAGGAGGCGTTAATTCTTACGACGCCAACAACTGGTGTGTCATCGGGACTTTACGCCACTGAGGACGGAACCGGTGGCATCATTATAATTCAATGCTCCATCCGCCCCATAATACACGGGGAACGACGAGTGTCGGTGACAGGAAACACGAGCTCAATAATGATTGGCCAGTCTGTAGTCCCAGACGAGTCTGTTCTACAGAGCGCTGAGAACGCCACCGAGGCAGTGAGCTCATTTCTATGGTCCAGCGGTCGCGTAGACCTTAGCCGATTGCATGTTCACTTCCAAATTAGAAGCATACTGGAGGGTGCGCCGGGTCAAGGGGTTGCGGGACCTAGTGCTGGCTTGGCAATGGTGTTAGCTCTTCTCTCAGAACTAACGGGCCTTCCAATCTCCCCAAGCATCGTGACTACCGGTACGATCGGTGTGAAGATGGATGTTGGACCAGTGGGAGGACTCGGCGGATATGGAACGCAGACCGGGAAGATTATAGGTATACTTAAGTCGCGTCGTGTGCGGATTAGTGATTTGATACTTCCTGTTTCGAATTTTGATTCTGCAGGAGACGAGATGCGGATCCTTCAGGACGAAGGAGTCAGGGCCCACCCAGTTACAAGTGCAATGGATTCTTTGAATGTAGTCTTCGGCCTGGGAAAACAGGAGGTTGTAAATAAAATAAAAGAGGGGTTCGGGACAGCTGACGAGTTGCGTCGTTGACTTTAGATGTCGAGTTTAAGGGCTTCTTTGAGACCCTTGTACCTGTTGCGCACTGTGACTTCTGTCACGTTGGCTACTTCAGCTATCTCTTTCTGAGTTTTCTTTTCTCCCTCGAGGACGCAGGCTACGTATAGTGAGGCAGCTGCTAGGCCCATTGGGTCTTTGCCAGCGACGATGCCTTTGCGTTTCGCTTCGTTGATAATTCTGATTGCGCGTTGTTGGGTTGGCATTGAGATTTCGACTTTAGTTGCAATCTTCGAGATGCATTTTACCGGGTCTTCGACTGGCATGCGAAGGTCGAGTTCGCGAACTAGTAAACGGTAGCATCGTGCGACATCTTTCTTTCGTATTCTGCTCGCTGCTGATACGTCCTTCAGTGTTCGTGGGGTTTCTGACATGCGGCATGCGGCGTAGAGTGATGCGGCTGCGATTGCTGCGATCGAGCGGCCCCTAACCAGACCGTTATCCAGTGCTTTTCGGTAGACGATTGCGGCGCGTTCTTTGATTGAGGCTGGGATATGGAGCATGTCAGTGAGGCGGTCTAGTTCTGCCATTGCCTGCGCTAGATTCCTGTCGGCCGATGAGTGGACCCTGGTGCGGATTTGCCATTTTCGAAGGCGCAGCATTTCGAGTCTTGTTGCTAGTGGGAGCTGGCGCCCGTAGGCGTCGCGGTTGACACGGTCTATGACGGTCGACAAGCCCTTGTCATGAATTGAGAAAGATGTTGGAATTCCGACTCTTCCTCGTTCGTCTTTCTCTTCCTTTGTGAATGCACGCCATTCAGGGCCTTGGTTCAAGGCGTGTTCGCTGATGACTAGGCCACAGTCGTGGCAGATTATTTCGCCGAGGTCGTAATCCTCAACAAGGTTCGTGCTTCCGCATTCGGGGCAGTTAGTTAATTTGCCTGCTTTCCTCGTTGCGGTACTTGTACTCATTTTTCTTTCAACCTACTCTATGCTTTACGCTCGGACCATCTTTCCTAAGTAGAACAACGCACGTCATTCTGCTCGGGAACGAGTTCATCCGGCCCGAAAGCTATAATAATCACGAACATTGCGTATTTAAGTCTTGCTCCGAGCCCTACCATTTTTGTCATGAACCAACATTGCGCGTTGATTTGCGTTGAAAAACGGTGGCAATAGCCGGAATATGACTTTATTCGGCAGATTAGACCGCGAGAGACAAGAGGGAATCAAGAAACCGTGCATGTCAATTTTACGCACTACACCGCGTAGTCCAGCGTCCGACGAAAATAGACGCTATCTGCCTCACGGCGCAGGAATCTGGCATAGCGACCGCACTCTGAGACTAGCATTGGTTGTTGGTCGTCTGGGGATGTTATGAGCTCAATGTTGACTAGCCGATACCGGGACTGATCGGGGTCTTTGCCGAACAGTGTCCGGAAGTCATCTAGTGCCATCTCCGGTGCCAACGGATCTTCTGTGTCGATCACGATCGGAATTCTCCGAATCGGCACGCGAACGACAATCTCCGCACACATTGTCCTAATTCTCCGAGCTTCCTCGCCGTGATAGGACATCAAGCCATGGATTGTTGTTGAAGTAGGATGGCAGCGCTCCAGGCTCGACAGGTGAAGTAGTCATAGGCGGTGAGGAGAAGATTGTTTCCCTCGCGGCTAGATGTGGTCGTTGTTGCTGTTCAATCTGTGGTTCCGAGCTTCGAGCGTTCTGCATCATGCGCATGTCCTCTCGGAGTTGCGCGAGATGCCTCTCCATCTCTCTGTACATTGCTTTGAGAGATGTAAACTCACCAACTAGGGCGCTGTCCGTGTTGGCAACGGTGGATTGTGGTGCGACCGCTTGTACTGGTTGTGCAGTGATCGTCTCGTCGATTCTTCTATCGTCATATAAGATTAAGCCTATTCCATGTGCTCGGAAAATGCCTGCATCCATCGTAGCGCCCAGCAGTCTCGGGGCTGCTAGGTAGACGATTTGTGCAGTTCGCTGAGTTGAGAGGCTCAGGACAGTTTCGATCACGCGGTTTCGAATTGCCAAGTCTTGGGGTTTGAGAATTGATACGTGGAGTGTATCTTGTCCTAGCCTGAAGTCGCCAGCAGATTGTTGACTATTTCGGTCGAGGTCTGGTTGCGCTCCCATGGCTAGGAAGTAGTGGCGTAACCTTTCTTCAATTGGAAGGCTAACCACTGAGCTTCATCCACCCTTCCAACCGTTGCCAATCCCATTCATAGTTGTCAGGAACAGCGAAACCGTAGATTATACACCCGTGCCAAACTGAGAATTGGGGTGACTGCGTCATTTTTACTGAAACGTTCTTGATTCCCTGATCGCGCAGCAAGAGCCTAACCTTTGTCGGCGCATCAACGGCAATGTCCTCAAGTTTCGGTGGGACCGTCCAACTGAAGTTTCCCCCGGATAGGAGTACTTCACGGTAGAGTAATGGTTGGAGCTCGACGGGGCAACGTTCGACTGAGGTCACGATCGCCTCGCCGAAGTCGAGCATTCCCTTGAATATTGTGTCCCCCATCTTAACGTCCTTTGGCCTTGGCATGCCTCTGGAGAAGTAACTCTCGAAGATTTCGTGGTTAGGGTTGAATACGTATTCTCCGATCAGGAACCTTGACCAAGAATCTTTGTCCAGGTCTATTTCTACTCGCGTTCCTGGAACTTTGTATTTTGCCCTATACTTGCGGGGTGATTTCTTTGCTTCGTCCATCGCGTAGTCTAGTTGTGTCGGAACTAGGCCTATGTTTTCCTTAACTTTCCTGACGACTGCTTCCTCATTTGCGAGATCTGAGTATCCGCTGTCTTTCAGTATTTCCGAGGTGATTGCGTTTGCGTCGCCGCCTCCTCGGTTCAGTGCCACTTGCGCTGCGCGGATGGGGTATTTCGATATTGGGCAGACTTGGCTGTTTCCGTGACCTGATTCTATGACGACGCAGGTCGTGACGCCGTGGCCTATTGCTACGGCGAACGGTTGAGGTATAACAGTCACGGCACGAACTTGGCCGTGGTTGTTTTCCCTGAAAATGTTCATGAGTCTTTCGTACATGTACCGGGGTGAAACTGAGGATAATGATGCTACTACGTAGTATCCCTTGAATCCGTTGTGTGGTTGAGGCTTGAACTCTCGAAGGCCGAAGGAGGCGAGCGTGCTGACCACTCGCCAGGCTTGATCATCACCCTTGTCTATCATGCCGTTGCGCATAGGGTAAACTAGGCGACTTGACAGGTCCTCGGCTGATTGAAGGTACATTGGCACATCCTCCCCGACGATCACGTCTGATGCGGATTCAAATGCCTTGTACATCACCGATTTTTTGTCTGGGAAGTAGCCGCGGTTGTTTACGATTCTTGGGTTTTCGCCGCATGTGATTGGGCCGAATTTGAAATCGCTTGTTCCGAAATCCATTGCGAAGGTGTAGTTACCGCGGTAGGTATCGACGGTCAATTTAGGTTCGCCACCTCGATAACTAGCCGTTTCCCGTCTATTCTGACTACGACTTCCTGATCGGGGATGAAGGGGAACGAGGAGTCTTTGACAACGTCTGCTGGTATGTATAGGATCCCGGTCTTGCTTCGATCGCCGCGACTGGGAAGAATGATTTTCGCTAATCCTTCAAGCATCAGCTAATTCACCCTGCAAATTGCAATGCGAAAAACATGCTAACTCTCGAGATATAACGAGAGAAGGGAAGTAACACTCACGTGAGTCAAGTGAAACTGAAAAACGGAACTTTTGCACTACAACAGCAGTACTTACGTCGAGACTTGCCACAATTCACTTGCTCACAGCAATACTTCCACCAAGTGAGCAGATGCGGGAAACCTCGCTGAGCCTAAGGAAAGCTTACGGACTCTTCCACTTCGACATCAAACGCAATTCCATTTCGTTCCGCGATTGGAGCCAAGATTCCAGTCAACTTATCTTTCGCGAGACTCGGCCCTTCGTACGTAACAGAAAACGTTTTTCCAGGAACCACTACGGAACGAACTTGCTTCTTCAAACCAATGGCTCCAAAAGCCGCATCGACTTCTTGAAACATTCGAACTGGGAAAGTAGCATCTTGCGAAGATAGATTGACAATGGCAAGCATCTGACATCTACTTTTCTTTTGCAGCCGACGTGTTGTTAAGGTGTACGCTGGAGAGGGTTTGTCTCGTTTTGAGTGTCGCCGCGTATCGAACGCGGACAAATGTGTAAGCTTGAGGGGATATGTTGTAGGGTGCTTGGCTTTGGAACGTGTCTCCGAGCTCGAGTACGTGATCGTAAAACGCCTGGTGGCGTTCGCTAAGAAGATTGTTAATTTTGGTTCGGAAGTACTATTCGCGGATACTGAAGACATGATCGCTTAATAGCGTCTAGTCGAACAAGATCATCTGGGTTCGAACCAACTTAGGCCACCGTATATATGTAAGCTGAAAATCACGCCGCTAGCAAGGGTTGAGATGATCAAAGCCGAACGCTCTGCACGAGTGTTGCCTAGTCTTCTGGCTGCATAGATGCAAACACCGCAGCTCATTAGCAGGGGAAGCGTCACGATGGAGTTGTGAAGAATTGCATCTAGTGCCGCAGACAAGAAGCCACGGGACACAACCTCCATCTTGAATGGTGTGGCTTGCTCATTTACAAACCAGTAAACTGGATTTAGCCTGAAGGCTAGATAGGTCAACGCTAAGTCAACGAAATTGCCGAGGGTTGGCAGGGAGAGGAAGAGAGTGCCTAGAATGAGGTTGCTTTGCAGACTAGACCGTATCCTGTGAGGCAAGGCGAGCCCAAGAATCATACTAAGCGAATGGGATATGTAATTTGCGATTCTAAGACCGCCGTTTGATGAATTCCCTCTCTTTTCATCAGCGTGTCCCGCTACCCAAAGATTACCATGAGCGTTCCTACGAGATAGTAGAATGCCAAAACGACAATGAAGCCAATCTTCACCAGTGGATGCCCTGGTGCGAGTCTTCGGCCGAAGAAATCGAAAGTGTCTTCACTTCTAGTTAAGGCATAATGGTATAGATTCGTGTCGTAGAGGCCGATGACTAGGAGACAGACGCCTGCTACCTTTAGGAAAGGGCTGGGTAGCATAATACAGCTCATCCTTCTCACATTGCATGCCATTCGTTATGCATGTTTCGTTCAGAACCCTTAGATACCCACGATCCGAGTTCGGTACGATCCGTATGGTACGCGAAGAGACGATTAACGGAAAGAAGATCCATGTCTGCGATTGTGGCCTCGGTTATGACGATAACCTCATCGCTTACGCCTGCGAAGAATACTTTCGAGTAAACGGCGTCAACTCGGAGGAAATAACGAAACTAGCTATCTACAACGAGAAGATGCTAAGTCGGGTGCAAAAGAAGCCCATAAGACAATAAGTGCCTCTAAGGATCTGGAATGAGCCCCTGTAATCGGGCGCGCTGTTGCGCCAAACCAAGACGAAAACGAGATACCCCATTATCGTTAACGGAATTCATCTGTCCCGACTGTCGAGTTGCTCTTAGATTAGAGTCAATGTGCCGTCACCATTGTACCAGAATGGTGGAGGATACGTGGAGTCGATTGGGTCCTGAGGTTGAGCGTATTGGCTGACGGGCGACATCGCGTTGTAGACTGCATTTTGAACGTTCTGTCCCATTGCTAGGTAATCCAACATGCTTACTGTTAGATCGTCGAAAAGCCCACTCTGAAGAGAAATGACTCCGTTGGCGAAGATGACGGTGCGAACGCCTGCGCTGAGGAATGACGGAATTATTGAATTACCATAGCTAGAGACGAATATCAGCAATTTGAGTCCACTGAGCGAGCCTGGTTTGAAGTGGTGTTGTATGTAGTCTTGTGTGAATCCGATTACGCCTGCATGCGCATCCAACCATCCTTCACTGAAATCTGAAGCGTATTGTTGCCTAATGTCTGGGTTGATGGTTTGACCGAGATACCAGTAAACTGTGTGCACGTCAATGTACACATTAGTGCGCCAGATGACGACGCTGAAATTGCCTAGATTGTTTAGTACGAAGGGAACCGTCACTTGATCATCTGCAACAAAAGTAGTGTTGTATCCCATCGATTTCAAGTACCTCAACGTTTGATTGAGGTCGTCACCCATAGGAGAAACCGAATTCAACGACGAGACTAAGAGTGCCTGCTTCTGTGGCTGTTTGGGTTCCGGAACCGTTTGTCCCTTGACGGCTGACGGTGCAGCAATAACGACGAGTATTAGCAGAGCGAATAGGGGTTTCTTCAATCTGGACATCTTTCACTTTAGGGTGACCGCGATGAATAGAAAAAACGTTATACAAATTGACCTGAAGACCCAACCAGACAGATGAGGCAGAATTACACGGTTTATGCGCTCATAACTACATCATCGTCCGTCGCGCCTGCATGCGTGAATGGGCACGTTCTGTTTTTCCTGGTTCTTGGGTTATCAATTACCATGGACTTCATCGTTCTTTAGGCGCACCGATAGTCTGTAGGTTTCTCA
The DNA here is from genome assembly GCA_035517955.1 of Candidatus Acidiferrales bacterium. Taxonomy (GTDB): domain Archaea; phylum Thermoproteota; class Bathyarchaeia; order 40CM-2-53-6; family 40CM-2-53-6; genus FEN-987. The sequence continues at coordinate 24,910 of DATIYC010000125.1, forward strand.
CTTTATCTGCGTTTGAATAGTCTTGAGACTAACGTTCTGATCTATTCTAGTCTCTTTATAATATGGTACCCGAACTTGGTTTTAACAATTGATGAGACTTGGCCCTTCTGCA
>DATIYC010000126.1:0-24816 GCA_035517955.1 Candidatus Acidiferrales bacterium
TTGGGATAGGCCTGGTCGGCAAACGAGGGAAAGCAGCAATGCATACCACTGGCCCTCTCAGGGTCGACCCTGCCAAGTGTCGCGGCCCTGAATGCTCCCAATGCCTTGACGTATGTCCCGTAAGGTGCATCACGATGAACGAGAAAGCCGAAATCGACTCGGGGGAATGCATTGCATGCGTACATTGCAGCAGCGTCTGCGACGAGATTGAGGCCAGAGCCATCACAGTGGCTTGGAGGCCTGAGCATGAACAAGCCCCCATATTCGTGGAGAACGCTATGGGCGTCGTCAAGTCAATAGGCGCTGACAGGTTTTATTATGTGAATCTGGCCATCGACATTTCCGATAAGTGTGATTGCTGGAATGTAGGCGCTCCGTTACTGGTTCATGATATCGGAATATTCGGATCACGTAACCCCGTCGCTGTGGACCAAGCCTGCTTCGACGTCGTCAACAATGCTGATCCCAACCCAGAATCCGTTGTTGCAAACGTAGCGCAGGGAACGGACAAATTCGCTGTAGCCCACTCGATTAAGGACCCGAGAACCGGTGAAACCGTACATCTCGCAGAAATCCAGCTGGCGCATGCAGAAGATATGGGTTTGGGAAACAGGGACTATGAGCTGGTCAGGTTGAGGAAGGAGCCGCCGCCTAAGTCACGAGTGCACTAAGCCCGAACACGAAATGTCTTCATAATAAGAAGACCAAATTGAACCGGCGTAGGGATAGTGTCTGGGTCGAGCCGCTACCAGCCGCCGGCAGCACTGGTTGAAGCTGAATCTGACGTCGTTATACTTGATGTTGCGAATAGGCTGAATGGCGTGGGAACGGTGGCGACTGACCATAGCTTTAGCACGCCTTGTCCGGTCGTGTCACCGGGCCTCGTGTCGTTGTAGTAGTAGTAAAGTGGCCAACCGTCGTAAGCTAGTTGTTTGCTTCCATCTGGACGAGTGATTGTAGTGAAACTACTCGCCTTCAGCCCGGGCGGAAGAGCGAGCGTGGTCACGTAGAATGCTGGCCATTTCTGTAAGCATATGGCTATGCATGTGCTTGTGCCGTTGGCAGGAACGTCATGCAAGTATGTGTAAAGCGCAAAGCCGGTAGCGTTCGTAAGGTAAGACCCTAGTCCGGGTTTTGTAGCTATGTTTACGGAATACTGTGAGGGCCCAGTCTGAGCAAAAGCAGGGTTGGTAGAATAGGCAACAGACACTATAGATACGACGGTGAGGACCAAGACCAGCATGGCTACAAACGGAGACTTCGGCAAGTTACGACACCCACAAAGTAAAGCTCGCTCATCCCAAGACTGGCTCTAAGGGTTCTCTCAATCAAACAAGTCATGTCCTTATCTGCAATTAGGGTAGAACCACTAATTTCCTGACTGGTGAACTAGGTTTTCTGGCGCCCGGTACGCCGTCGAACCGTCTAACTCACCCAGCGTTTGGTATATTGTCTGGTCATAGACGATAGAGTTCGTACCATGATCCTTGTTGGTTGACTGTCAGTGAATTTCACCGAGCGAAAGAAGAGATGCATGGCGAACACAAACTCGTGTTCAAAGTATTTTAGCATAATTCCATTGAATATTAAGCAGTGCTTCCCGTGCGAGCCTGGGAATCCTTCATATTCGCATGCACAATTCTAGCCCTGCTCTCGACAGCATATGGTGCCTTCGCCTCAGGAGATTCTGCGAATCAGGTCGCTACGGTTACGGTTGGTATGACGACAATCACCCCGCAATCACAGAAGATCGTTGATGGTGCTTTCAAGGTAGTGTCCATAGCCGGGACGCCCTTGGCCTGTCAACTCTATAACTTCACTTTTCAAGTCGGCCAGGGACAATACCTTTCAGGCAATTTTACGTCAGACGTGCCCTTGAATTTCTACATTGTCCCTCAGCAAGTCTTGCAGAACTGGTCCGCTTCCGGAAGCTGTGGAATTGCGGCGGACGCTGTTGCGAGTCAAACTGACTCCACGACTTACAGCTTCAACGTTGCCCTTACTAATTCGGGGATGTGGAGCATTGTCCTCGTAAATTCCTATAATAGGGACGCAGATGGTTTCATGCTCGCGAATCTATCGCAAATAGGGTACACTACAACCCAACCCGTTCTTAGCACAACAACAATTTCGCCCAGTACTACGGCGAGCACCCCCTTTGCTGTTCCGGCTTCTAAAATTGAGCCAATCGCAATAATCCTCCTTATTGGAATCCTGGTATTAGTCTCGGCTATAGTTCTGGTAGCCGTTGGCTATGGTAGGCGAAAACAATAACGTGTTACACCTCGACCTAAATTGTCTCTACTGCACAACCAAACAAAAACACGCGAAAATACAGAAGAATGATTCAGCATACTCGTTTCAGTAGTCGCATGAGAAGTTAGAGTATTGTCGTCATCGTATTTGTGTATTGTTGGTGGCTTCCCTGGGACTATATTGTCCAAGGAAGCTCTTGAGTGTTGAAGTGGGTATGGGATTAATTCGCTTATGCAATTCAGCAGCTTCAAATCTTTCGAAGTTTTGGCGAGGGTTCATTGAGTTCAAGTTTAGACGATTTGCCCACCAGAAACCGCTAGCTTACTGTTTTTCTCTTGAATAACCGTGTCCACTTTGGAATTCTGTATTTTGTAACGAACTCCCGAATTCCCACAACTGAATTGTTCACCCAGAGCCTCCGAGAGAATTTCTCTATGGCGTCCGCAGCAAACAATCTCCTGTGCAACAAGGCCTTAAGCAAACTGCGACCATCAAACCGGAGATGTATTTGCCCACCGAGATTCAACGGTCCCTAGATACTTTGCTCAGTTCTAGAATCCCTGTTCTACTAGATTTCTATGCGGACTGGTGTATTCCTTGCCACAGTGTGGCTCCTGCCTTGGCGGAGCTCGCTCATGAGTTCGGCGGTAAAATATCGCTCGTCCGAGTTGATGTCGATGCTAAGCTAAACTCGGGATTGGTAGAGCGGTTTGAAGTGTATAGCATACCCACCGTGATTTTCATTAGAAATGGACGTCAAGTGAACAGAATCACTGGGGCCAAGTCCAAGGATCAATACCACGCGGCAATAATCGAAATGCTCGGATAGGGACAGCCTTCCTAACGGAATCGTCTACACATTAGACCAGAAAGCTAACGAAGATATTCATAACGAATAACCTGACCTCGTATTGCAATTTACCTACTTACCATTCCTCTTAGGGCTCTGCTCACGTTGACTGTAAGTGGGGACTCTTGGGTGGGACTATAGCTTGTAACAGTTGGCGTTACCTGTAACCCATCTTGATGTGACCATTTCAACACCTCCTCAACAGAACAGAAGGGGTTCGGGATATCACGAGCGAGTTGATCTAAAATTTCCGTGTGCCGCAGGGGGTCATCCTCATTCAATATCCACACACCTAGGCCGGGAATGATATTTCTCCCACTTTCGTTAATGCTTCTCAAGATTTACTTCTAAGTTGATTTGAGATATTTTTTAACTTCTCGAACTAGGTCCGCTGGGCTACACTTGACGAAGTATCCGTCGCATCCCGCTTCCTTCGCCATCTTGCGATGATCTTCGTCCTCAAGGACTGTGCACATAATCACGGGAACTTCACCCGTGTTTCCCATTCGGTTCTTCAATTCTTTACAGACCGCTATTCCATTCATCCTAGGCAGTATTACGTCCAATAGCACGAGGTCCGGTTTTTCTCGTTCAAACTTCTCAACCGCCTCAGGCCCATTTGCAGCGGTAGCCACTTCGTAACCGCTATTTTCCAACATCATCTTCCACAACCCCCTAATACTCTCCTCATCTTCAACTACGAGAATCTTAACCATGAATCCTATTCACAACTCCAACGACGTTGACAAAGCTGCGCGATAGTTTCTCATGATACGATAGAGCGTAAGGGTGGGATGGTGAAGGTGACGGTGGCACTGACTGACCCTTCGGATTCTACCTTTGATGTATTCTGGTTTCTGGACGGCTGCGAACGGCTCAAACACGCGCTCCAAGTCTTCCTCCTTAATCCCAATTCCCTATCCGAGACCGAAACTAGACACGCCCTCTCTTCCTGTCTAGCGGTGAGTCAATGAATTGCTCTGATATATTATTACACTAGCGTTTCTCACGCGCGGGTCTGATATCGGCCCACGTGGAGATCGAAGCAAACGGATAGCTTCCTTGACGTATTACGCTTCTGCGCGATGCAAATCCTTGAAGAACTACTACACCAAGTAGACCTGAACCCACTCAAAGACTTAGCTGCTAGGGAGAGTAGCGAACCCTAACACTTCGATAGGTTACCAGATTATTCGCCTCGAAAGTTAGCCACTAAGACCGAACACAGAGACACTATTACCTGCTCAGCGTTAATTGTCATGAACTCATCGGCCAAGCTGTTGAACGAATCCAATGGACTTTTAAGAAAACGGTTTCTATAGGGCGGGCGATGATTTCCCGTGAATTCGAAGCAAGTCGTGGCAGCAATTGCGGCCATTGTATTGATCGTAATCATCGTCTACCCTTCGATAACCTCTGGGACCGTATCAGTTTCTATTCGCGCAAGTGGCATTAAGCAAGCTGACCATGTTTACGTTACGATTAGTGGAATTTGGGCGCATCCTGCAGGCCAGTCATCCTCAGGTTGGACTTCAATATCCAACAAAACTCAAACAATCGACCTTCTCTCAATAGAGAACACTACAAAACTACTAGGCTCCGGGATGCTTTCCTCAGGCTCATACGATTCGGTACGCATCGAGTTGACTAACGTGACCTGGGTATTCAACAAGACGACCACCACCTTAGGTGTCACCTCTCCCGAGCTAGACGCTCCAGTGAACTTCACCGTTGGAACCGGCAGTAGTCCATCGATTACGATCACCTTAACAGGCGAGAAACAACTCATCGCGAACTCCAACTACTTCGCCGGAACACTCACCGCCTCCCTAGCCACCTAAAACTCCTGAAAATGCTAACGCAGAAATACCAAACGCACAGCTAGGGAACACTTGGGGAATTAAGTTTGGGCGTCGCTGGAAGAGACCAGATAACGAAAATGATTCAGACGTACAAATGCATCCACCCGTTTGACTACGCATTGCTAGATGGGGACGGTTACGTCTTGACGGTGAGAGATGAGACAACCCTACACTACTTAGAGCACCGCAACGTCGTCTCCTACGAGGTAGTCTTCACACCTCCAACCTACGTATCACACCTCACGGCCAAGAGCAAATACGGCCGTATGGGCTTGTCATTTCTGAACGCGGCTAAGGTGCATAGCGGGTTTGTTGGCCGTCTGGCTTTGGAATTGGTTAACCTGAACAATAGCCGGCAGCCAATAACAATCAAACGCGGAGACCCCCTCATGCACATCGAGTACATTTCGAGGGACGGTGAACCCTCTCCGTACAAGGGAGACTACATGTTTCAGTACATGAGCGACGACGAAGTTTCACTATATCTTGGAATTTTGAAGGAGCAGTTCAAAGGGCTCTTCGACAATGCGGAGTTGGAGAGAGTAGCGAAAGAAAGGGTTCGTGGCTAGACGCCACGGGCTACTTTTTCCGGAACACAACCGTTTTCTTCTTTTTCGACCGAAGTAGAAACTGCGCGGCCACAGCTGCTATTATGGCGATTACAACTATCCCTGCCATAGCCCATTCCGTCTGTCCCGTTCCAACGCCTAGCAATACGGCGTTGCCCTTCGTCCGCCCGATTCCGGGCACGGTTATCTCAGCTGAATATTCAAGGGTCGCCACGTAACTTGTGGTGACGTTCTTTCTATCAATTTTCATGTCGAGGTCCAACGGTGTCGATGCAGGGTAGCGCCAGGCGGTTGTGTCGTTGTTGAGGGTGTAATTCTGGATCCATTCGCCGACTGTTGGGTTCACTGCTCGAAAGTCAAGCATGGTGAAGTTGCCAACATAGTTTTCAGCTGCCGGTGGTCCGACGGCTGAGGCGTTTACGAAGAACGTGACGCCCGTAACGGTAGCGTTCGGGCGGCCCACCATCGCGCTAAGGACTGCGTATTGCGAAACAACAGATCGGAAGTAGGTGCTTCCAACGTCATTGTAGCTCAGGTTTCCCGCCTTTAGGTCAGAGGTTACATGGAATGGAAGCCATGTCATATTCGCGGTCACAATGTCGCCTGTTTGGTTGGATACGCCGGTGACATCCATAGAACCCGTGAGGTTCAGGTTACCGCTTGATGAATCAACCCTCAGCGTCACCCCAGACGGAGTTGCGGCCGGGTAGGCAACGTGCAATGCTTGTGTGAAGGCGGAGGCGAGGTTCATGTCGGAGGATGAGTCGATGGTCGTCGTCTCGGTTGGTAAGGTTGTGACGTTCTGGTGTAGCCAGAGGTTAAAGTTCGCATGTACCTGTTGCCCATGGACGGATACCGACATTCCTGAAGCATGGACGGGTACGGATACAATAGACGCGGCGAACATGACCAAGATTACTATTGCAATGGCTCGCAACGATCAGCACTGCCTGTCTCAATTGTGGATTGATCGTCACAGAACTACGCTTAATATTTAAAGTTCAAAAACTCACTTCAAACTAGGAATTGACACACAACCTGTGACGATTTTCAGCTCTATCAAATCATGGGGCTTCAGAAAGTAACCACATCTTGATGAATCATGTTGTGATCTTAATCTTAACGACTGAGCCGCTCCGCCTACTCTAGTATGAATCCGCCGTCAGCCACAAGGGCAGAGCCTGTGACGAATGACGATCGGTCAGACGCTAGAAACAGGGCTGCCTGAGCTATCTCTTCTGGCCTTCCGAGGCGTTGCAAAGGGTGTTTGGCTATCATCGCCTGCCGAGCGCGAGCAGGATCAACGTCAAGTTTCACCTCACGCTCGACCATTGGAGTATCTATTGCTCCTGGGCAGATACAGTTGACGCGGATATTGTACCTCGCGTTTTCAAGCGCTAGAACTTTCGTTAACTGAATCACTCCTGCTTTCGAGGCACAGTAAGCTCCCCAGCCCTCAGAAGCAACTAGCCCAAGTTGCGATGCAATGTTTACTATGACCCCTTGTTTGTGAGCGATCATGTATGGTAATGCGGCTTTGGATACGAGGTAGACGCTTTTCAGGTTCGTACCTAGTATTCGGTCCCAATCGTTCACGTCAGTATCTACTAGTTTCTTGATCAATTCTACGCCCGCATTGTTGCATACAATATCCAATCTCCCATACTCCTTAATCGTCGAGTCAACTAGGTTCTTTGCATCGGCTTCGAGTCGGACGTCTGTCTTCACGAAACCGCATTTGCCACCTGCGGATCGGATCTCTTCAGGAGTCGGACCAGATTTGAGATCGCCGATCACCGCTCTTGCTCCTTCCTTAGCGAATAGAATGGCAATTGCTCGGCCAATTCCGGATCCGGCGCCGGTCACTATTGCAACTTTACCGTCGAGTTCCAAACTCATCCGTCACTTCGTCAATTGAAAACGTCCACAGCTTCTAATCAATGTAGATTCTAGTTCCCATTCACGCGGTCTAGTTGGGCGAAGTGGTTCGCTACGGCTTCGCAAAGCCTTAGCGAAGGTGAGTCTTCTAGATTCCGGTATGAGGGGTGTAGTGTTAGAGATGTTGTGACATACACTTCGTGATATGAGCGAATCAACCATGGAGCCTCGGGACGAAGACCGTGAAAGCTCTCCTGATGTTGTTGTTCGGCTTGTTGCTATTCTCTTCGGTTTTCGGCGTGTCTTATGCTGCGCCAAGCCAGAAGGCTATCTATCTCGGATCAATCAGCAACTCGTCCCAATATCCGCAAAACTTCACGATAGGACATGCGGTTGTTCGCGTATTTACGTATCCGAATTCGCAGCAAACTGCGGTGGCGTTCTATTCACTGAACCAAAACCAGAGGCTGCTAATCCTGAAATATGTGCCAAACACGCTTGGTGCAACGCCTGCTTACACACACGTCTACGAAACGACCGTAGCTTCGTTAAGCTTGACTGCGTTTCAGAGCGGGGAATCAAGCTACAATTCCACTTGCTGTCTAACCTATCCATACGCCTTCTATCTGCTAACTACCGCGTGAAAAGAGCCGACGCACACTTCGACGTCAGCCCAAATGTTATTCGATTGTGCTCTCTATTTCTTGGTCTGCCTCACATTTCGTTTTGAAACACGATACCATGTGCTATGCACGCCGTTTTTATCTTGTGAGCTGTGAATGGCGTTCGGTAATTCATGCATAAGATTCTGCTGATTGTGCTGGTTCTGCTTGCAATTGCTTTTCTCTCTTTGCAAAATGTCTCGGCCCAAGCGGCAGTAATTCAGATCATTAACGTCGCTGCTCCTTCCACCGTTGCCGCGGGACAACCATTGACCGTTGCTGTAACGATTTCTTTTCACTTGCAGTTCATTCTAACAGTGATTATCGCAGTCGTGCCCACATCTGAAGGGGGTGCTCCGTATCCAGCTTCTGCAGTTTCCGGAAGTCCTTATTCCTGTGCTGACTCAACAACTTCTGCTTGTGATGTAGTATTGCCTTTCGATACTCTTCAAGGCAACACTACCGCATCATTCACATTCAATGCTCCAAATCAGGTTGGAGTATGGAAACCTGTTGCAGTGGTCTATGTTGGGAGTAGCTTAGTAGATTCCAAGGCAATGCAAGTTAGCGTATCGCAACCAATACCAGAAACCACCTTTCCTACCCTAGTCCTAGTCGCCACACTCACGATAGCTGCCTACCTTAGCTATCGAAGACGAGTTATGCGACTTACATGCTATAACTGAATAGTCGCTTCGAGAACCACGCGTTCTTCTTTGGCAAAATGCTTATGGGCGCTCCAGTCCGACGATAAGCCTCAAGTCGACTAACAAGCTCCGTTAACTGTACACTCTTCTACCCAATACTAGCGCAAACCTTCTCGTTAAGCGAATCTCCGATCCTCGCAACCTTTCCCCAAGAAGCTTTCTCCACTCATCATTTCCGAGTTGCTTCGCTCTGTACTCAGGACCGACTGATGAAAAGTAGAGTTGGTTGACAAAAGTCTCAAGCGAGATTGTTAATGGGTAGGTCAACTCCTTAACGGTATCAACTTTCAAACCTGAGTCTTCCGCCATCACGGCCATGGCTTCAGGGCTAGGGCGAAACATGCCGCGCCCCCTACCAAGAACTTTAACCTGCAACTCGTCCAGAATGTTGTTGAAATCATCATGCGAGGAATAATCCGCTAAAACGATTCTTCCATGATTTTGAAGCACTCGACATAATTCGGTAGCCAGCTCGCTAGGGTTGTGGTAGTCAGATAGGACGAAGAAACAGGTCACGGCGGGGATCGAGGAGTTTGGAAAAGGAAGGTGGTCAATGCTAGCGGTTACCAGATCAATTGAGCGCAGGCTAGCTTTCGCTCGTAACAGCATTGTAGACGCAAAATCTACTCCGATAACCTGGTGATTCTGGATTAAGTACGTGGTTGGTATTCCATCGCCGCAACCCACATCCAGTACAACGCCCTTAACAGGTTCAAGGAAGAGCAAAGCCTCATTCATAATGCCTCGTATTACCTCGGCTCGGTGGAGCAGGTTGCTCCTCTTACCGAACGTCTTTCCCCTTCTCGTCCACAGGTCCCTTAGAGTCCTTGAGGCCAAGGAGAACACATCAATTCGATGCTGACGGATAAATGGCTCCACTGATCAGATATGTTATATCGTGAAGAATCGAGAAACGCCCACCCGCGGCATGCTGCCTCGATATGCGCTGGTGGCGTAGCTAAGGTGCCGACAGTCGCCTTAGCCTTCCCGTTAACGCGTCTGGCACTAGCGGTTCGCTATGAACTCCTTTCCTAGAAGCTCTCGTGCCACGATTATCTTCATGATCTCAGTCGAACCCTCAGCTAGCATGTAGGAGCGCACGCCGCGTAATCCCATCTCGATCGGGCAGTCGAGGGTGTAGCCGTAGGCGCCGAACCATTGTAGCACGTCGTTGATGGTTTCAAAGGCGATTACTGGGGCGAGCATTTTCGCTTCCGCGATTGCTTTCGCCGCTTCGAATCGTCCGATCTTCTTCTCCCTCTGTTCTTGGTCGTACATCCAGAGCGCTCTGTAAGACAATAGTCGTGCTGCATCTACTCGGGCATAATCTTCTGCAAGTTTGAATGCGACACCTTCGTAGCGGGCTATGGGGCTATCGAAGACCTTCCTTTGCTTAATGTACTCCATTCCAGCCTCTAACGCGGCATTTGCTGCTCCACAGCAAACCGCTGCTATAACAGCCCGGGCGAAATCGAACCCTTCCATCGCATAATAGAACCCCTTACCCTCTTCCCCGAGTCTGTTCTCAACTGGAATATGCACGTCCTTCATCATGAAACCACCCGCCGACATACCCCTTCTTCCCATCTCCTCCAAATAGCTGGGTGTGATGCCGGGTGTGTTGTTGAATGGGACGAAGAACAGTGACATACCGCGCGTGCCCTCGCTAGGGCTGGTTCTGGCGAGTGTCACGTATCCACTCCCGTCCGACATCTGCTCTGACGCCTCTCGGATTCCACTGATGTACAGTTTCTCTCCGTTGAGGACGTATTCGTTGCCAACTTTCTTCGCCGTAGTGGACATGTTAGCGAGGTCGGATCCTACGCCAGCCTCAGTCGTGGCTATTCCACAGAAACCCTTGCCTACAGCCAGTTTGGGTAATGCCTTCTTCTTGAGATCAGGGGTACCAAATTTGGTGACGATGTGACTCCAGCAAACGGGAACTAGGTATAAGACCGCCGTGGCGCAGCTAAGGTCTGCGCGTCCAATCTCCTCACCTGCTATTCCAGCGGAGATCGCGTCGGCGTCTGACCCGCCGTATTCGGTTGGAATCGACAATCCGAAAAGCCCCATCTTACCCAACCCGCGAATGATGGAATCTGGCATGCGCGCATTTCGTTCCATTTCGCGAGAGTGGGGAGCTATCTCTTTTGTGCAGAATTCTCGAATAGACTTTCTAAACAGCTCATGCTCGGGAGTGAAGTTGAAGTCCACTTAACCTGCCTCTGTTCGGGATGGGGAGGGGCAGAATATTGAGGCTTCGGTTCATAGAGTACGGAAAATAAGGAGTTTGACGGTCATGCGCTCTGAAAGGATCGTAGTTCTATAGCTTTCACTAGTTTTCTTAAGGTTCTAAGCTGCAATTCTTAGGAAAATCTTCACTCGAAAGCGCTAACCGCGTTGATTGAATTACGAATCATCCGTGCCTGGATTGGACTCAGTGTGATGCAGGTTTTCTTCGCCACATCATGATGAAAAACACAGCTGCAGCAGCGATAAGTACCAACACTAGTCCTCCAATTAGAGGCAATGTGGTCGGGTTAGACGATTGCGTAGTGGCGTATGCAGAGGTCACTTGAACTGGAGAGGCTGTCGAAGTTTGAGTAGACTGAATTAACTGAGACGGAGTAGATTGACTGGAAATTACGCTTAACGTGATTTGTGTTGAACTGGTGGCAGAGAAGACGGTGGTTGTCGCCGTCTGCGGTGCGAACTGTGTTATGTCGACGACGAATTGATATTGCGATGAGCCTGCGACCTGGCCATTGAAACCGTTAATGATGTACGCTTGAACTTGAAGTACCCATGGGCCAATTGCTGAAGGAGCGGTTACCGTATTATTAATCGGTTCGGAAATCCCTGAGGGCGTTGGCGGGTAAAATGGTTGCTTCACAGAGGAAATAACGTTGCCGTTGCTTTGACTGACCAAGTCGACTCTCAGAATATAGGGAGCGCTGGTGTCGCAGGCAACGGTCATGAAGGAAGAAACCGTTAGGGTACTTCCAGCAGGCACGGAGTAGGGATGGAATACGGCCAAATTAACGATGTTACAGGGAATGTATTGGGCTTGGGCAGTATTCGGCGCTGCGAAAAGTAGAACGGTTAGGAATAGCATCGCGCAACCTAAACACGCTCTCGAACAGAAACATTGCATAGCTACTCTGGATACTGAATCATAGGAACCTCTTAATGAAGACTGGTCGAAATTCTAAACCTGGCCGAGAGTCGGTACCACAATCGAGCGACCCGGTCTAGTCCGCTACTTACCGAACTATGGTGCCTGGTGATACCTCTTCTCCGACAGTTAACCAGACCGGCCTGCCCTTCACGTCTGCCGCGAGTAGCATTACCTCTGATCTTATGCCTGCAATCGTTTTGGCTTCCATATTAGTGAGGACGATTACGGTCTTGCCAACGAAACTGTTAGGTTCGTAGAACTCTGCGCCGCCTGCGATTGCCTGAACTGTCTTGTCCCCTATGTCGACTTCGACTTTCAGGATCTTCTTCATGTTGGGAATGTTCTCGGCAGCGGTAATCTTGCCGACACGCAGTGACAGTTTTTGGAAGTCCCCGAACGAGACGCTCATCCGCCAGTCCACTTTGTTTGAGTTACTTGAGAGCGTCGATTAGTTGTTCCGCGACCATTGTGCTCTCCAATCGCTGGCACTCGACGGTTTGTGCACCGATGTGGGACGTGCAAACAACAGTCGGCAGGCTAACTAGCTGCTTCTCCCAGTCGTCTACAGGAGGTTCCTTGTGGAAGACGTCAAGTCCTGCTCCTCCGAGCCTTCCTTCTTTTAGAGCAAGTAGTAGTGCTTGGCCGTCGATTATGTCGCCGCGGGACGGGTTGATGATTATTGCGTTCTTCTTCATTGTGCCCATAGCTTTTTGGTCGATCAGGTGATGAGTTGATTTCAAGTAGGGCACGTGAATGGTTATGACGTCAGCTTCCTTTAGGACCTCGCTAACGTCCGTTACAGGGCGAAAGCCAAGTTGCTTGGATTGCTCATTCATGTCGAGAACATCATAACCCACAACTTTAGCTCCGAAACCTTGAATCATTATTCGGGCCACTTCTAAACCAATTCTTCCAACCACGCCCACAACCCCAACTGTCTTACCCCTGAGTTCGGTGCCCATCAGCTCGGATTTCGCCCATTTTCCATCTTTCATAGCCCTATCGGCGAAGGAGATCTTTCGCAACACTGAGAGAGTTAGGCCGATAGTTAGTTCCGCTACGCTCGTCGTTGGGGCGGCTGGTGTAGATATTACCTTAATGGCTTTCTTCTTCGCTGTCTCTAAGTCAATGTTGTCTAGGCCAACGCCGGATCGTGCCACCGCGCGCAGTTTAGTGCCAGCTTCTATGACCTTGCCAGTGACCTTGGTGCGGCCGCGGACGACGAGGGCGTCGTATTGGCTGACTTCTTTCTCTAAGCCTTCCGCAGTAATGTCGTATGCTTCCTTGACGTCCAGGCCAGCTTTTTTCATCAGGTCGATTCCGTCTCGGTGAATCGCGTCACAAACGAGAATTTTGGGTGACATTGAAATCCCGTGAGGCTCAGCTTGACAACTAATAGAATCTTTTCATGGGTTTCAAGGATGGGTTAATGAGCGATTCACTGGCTATCTCGGCGGTGAGTGGTATGCCAGAAGGAAATAATGTCGTTCAGAAGATACTTGGTATGAAGGTTGTCGCGGTTGTCGGGCTCTCGAAGGATCCGTCGAAGCCAAGCCATGACGTAGCAAAATACCTACTTGATCATGGGTATCGAGTCATTCCAGTAAACCCCACAGTTCAGGAAGTCTTAGGGCAAAAATCCTATCCGTCACTACTCGAACTCCCTGCCGAACTCAAGCGGGAAGTCGATGTTATCGACATTTTTAGGCGGGCCGAAGATGTGCCTCCGATAGTTGAGGAAGCAATTCAGCTTCACAGTGCCCTGGGTCGTCCTAAGGCGATTTGGATGCAACTAGGCATAGTCAATGAGCAAGCTGCGGCCGCGGCGAGAGACGCAGGCATGGACGTAGTCATGGACCGCTGTATGAAGATAGAACACAATCGCCTCTCTTAAAACGTCGCTCTATATTCGAATGCTGTCAACGAAACTCGAATAGACTTCACAATTTTGCTTATACAAAAATTGCCGCTGGACTCTCTTGGTCGTTATTTCAACATGTGAAATCGATCATTCGTTCTAATAGCCTGGGCAATTCTGGCCGGGTCGCATAAGGGAGGGTTGCAGGCTCGGCCAATTTAGGCTCATTAGCACTCACACTAGAAACAGTCATCGTACCAATCTTCCTAGTTACGACCGCGGGGTACGTCCTACAAAAACTGACGTCGGCTGAAACGGCGACCCTTTCTAACGTAGTCATCCACATTCTCACTCCCTGTCTCATCTTCACATCCATCGTGAACGCATCATTCGAGGGAAACCAGTGGTTGGAGGTTGCAGTCATCGCGGTTGTAACTACGCTCACTTTGCTCGTGATGTCATGGCTAACGACCCGAGTCATGAAGCTCGACAACGAGGTGAGATCAACATTCGTGCTATCGGTTTCGTTCGGGAATGTTGGAAACTATGGTTTGCCCTTGTGTTTCTTCGCGTTCGGGGAGAAGGGGCTCGGCTTCGCTGTGTTCTTCTATCTAGTCTCAATCGTCCTCATGTTTACCGTTGGCGTCTTAGTGGTTTCTGGAAGTAGTTGTGGGTTGAGGCAGGGGTTGAAGAGTGTTGTACGCTTGCCCATCATTTACGCGATCTGTGCTGCGGCGGCAATCAAACTTAGCGGATTCACCATTCCGATGCCCATCATGCAAGCCGCGAATTTAACCAGTCAAGGCACAATTCCTGTTATGCTTATCTTATTGGGCATGGAGCTCGCTCGGTCCCGAGTGCAATGGTCAAGGTCCGAACGGTGGGGGTTGATCTCATTAAGTTCGGGGCTTAAACTTGCTTTTCCTGTTCTATTTGTTTGGCTCATTGATCAATGGGTTGGGCTTACCGGAGTAGCGGGAAAAGTCACAATTCTACAAGCCAGCATGCCGACGGCGGTATTCGTTGCGCTACTTACTATGAAATACGGAGGTGACTCGCGTTTCGCAGCCAGTACCGTACTGTTGTCCACGATCATTAGTATTGCGACATTGACGACTCTGTTATCCTTCATGATCTGATTTATACGCAAGCGTCACGACTAGGCGCAACGACTCCGTATGTCAGAGCTTACAGATCCTCTACTTGTAATCAACTTCAAGACTTACTTGGAATCCACTGGAAAACGAGCCGTTGAACTCTCGAAGAAGATAGAAACAGTTGGCAAGACTGAAGGAGTGAAGGTTGCAGTCGCCCCACAATTCTGTGACCTCGAAAAAGTCGCTACGAGCGTGAGTATCCCGGTTTATGCGCAACACGTCGACGCTGTGGCAGCAGGAGCATTCACCGGTCACGTGCTGCCAGAGTCCGTTAAAGCCACGGGTGCGGAGGGAACTCTGATAAACCACTCAGAACGACAAATCCTGCTGCGGGATATTGACAAAGTTGTTGAGCGTGCCCGCTCAGCTGGGCTAACGACCGTTGTATGTGCGGGAACTTCGAAACAGGCGGGAGCGGTCTCCAGCTTAGATGCAGACATGGTAGCAATTGAACCCCCAGAGCTCATTGGGTCGGGTCGTGCGGTGTCGAAGGAGAATCCTGAAATCATAAAGGATTCCGTGCGAAAAATTCGCATGGTCAATCAGAAAGTTCGGATTCTTTGCGGGGCAGGAATCACTACCGGGGACGATGTGTATGCGGCGTTACAACTTGGAAGCCAAGGGTTTTTGATAGCGAGCGGTGTTGTGAAGGCGCCGAAACCGGAGGACGTTATGGTTGACTTTTGTAAGGCAGTTCGTAGGTTCGGGTAGGGCGCAAGGGTTTAGCTACCATTTATAACCACTTGAAGATTTATTCGGCAGAAAGTATTCCCGTGGAATCAGATGAGCGAGTTCCGGAAAGTACTGGAAGAGAAGCGGTCGCTAGTCAACAAGCGCATCGATGAACTTCTTTCAACTGGATTCGAGCAGAGCGAAGCTAACGAACTCGTAAAGTACACTTTCCGGACCGGAGGCAAACGACTTCGCCCAGTCCTGGTTCTACTAGCCTCAGAGAGTGTTGGCGGAGATTCAAAACATGCTCTGGATGCGGCTGCAGCTATGGAGTTCGTACATGCAGCCTCACTAATCTTCGACGACCTGATCGATAAACATCGAATTCGCCGCAGTCTCCCAACCACGCAACACGCCTTCGCTGATGACAAAGCGATAAGCGCAGGTCTCTTCCTCGCCTCAAAGGGCGTGCAGATACTTTCCGAGTACAAGGACCCTCGTATAACTCGACTAGTGGGTTGGGGCTTGGTTGACTTAAGCAAGGGGGAGATTTTGGATACGTTAACTGAGCTGGCTATCGACGTTGAACACTACCTAAACATTGCAGATTTGAAGACAGCATCGCTCTTCAGCGCCGCTTCTGGTATCGGTGCAGTACTGGGTGGAGCGAACGCGCATGAGGTCGATTGCCTATACAATTACGGCAGGGCGGTTGGGATCGCCTTTCAAATCAAGGATGACATCCTCGACCAGTCGAGCGATCCGGAAAGGCGAGAGCGCGTAAACTTGGTCGTCATGCACTACTTGGATGAAGCGACGAGAAGAGATAGGATAAGTAACCTGCTTGAGAACTCAGAGAAAGCTGACAACCCTAACGTCCCGGAACTCTACGAGAAAGCGATGCAATTCGCATTGAAGAAATCTCAGGAACACGTTGAGAGAGCGAAAGCAGAACTCAAAGGCCTTCGAGATCCGGCGAAGAGCAAACTGCTAGAAGATTTCGCGGACTATTCTCTCGAACGAAACTTCTAGCCCTTAGGATTCGGTCAAGTAATTCGTTCCACACGTGCTGCACTTCCACTTCCAGAGTACCTTGTTGTCTTTGAAGACAAGTTCGGAATCTGCTGGTACCTGCTTCTTGCACTTTGTGCACCAAAAATGAGAGGTTCCTGCGGAGTGCCAAGCCAATATGGATGCCTTCAGTTCGTTAAGTGTTGTTATGAGGATTCTGTTTCTTCTTGCTTAAGAAAATGCCTGAGTCTTAAGATTGTGTGCAGAAATGAATGAGCATGATTTATATTGGGTGAATTTTAGTCTCAGGGTAACTCGCTTTAGCGTTTTGCAGGGACCAAACCTTGGCTCTGAACCCATGGGTCGTTATCGTAATCTGGGCTCTGCTGATTCTGCTCTTGACCGGTCCATTGCTCACTTTACCTTACTTGATGACGTTTCCTAAACGCAAGGAAGATCCGTTTCGGGATATGCCTTTCGAGTCGGGCCAGGTACCGCAGGGAGAGGCTAGGCATCGGTTGGCGATGCAGTACTACCCATACGTCCTAATGTTCGTAGTGTTCGATGTTGTGGGAATGTTTCTATTTGCTTGGGGAATCAGTTTTAGGGCCATTTCCGCATCCGCATCGTTCGTAGTTCTTCTCTTCCTCATACTCCTCGGCGCGCCACTGGGTTTCGCGCTTCGCCTCGCGCTTCGTAGGGAGAATTGGTAAAGTGGTTAACCTTCCCAATACCCCAGCCGACATAGTTCCCTTCATCATCTCAATCATAACCTCCCACACCTTCATCACCCTTGTAATCTTCCCCGGCATGATTCACCTGATGATAGTCAGCGCTTTCCTTACCTGGTACGAAAGGAAACTTTTGGCCAGAATCCAACTGAGAATTGGTCCCCTGTACGCGGGTGGCATTGGCGGAATATTACAACCTGTGGCTGACGGCGTGAAGCTGATTTTCAAGGAGGTTATTGTTCCTTACAAAGCAGACCGAACACTGTTCACTTGGGTTCCGCTTGTGCTGATCTTTCTGGGCACGCTCCCCTTCGCAGTGATTCCATTCGGGGCGCACTGGGTGATTGCAAATCTTGATGTGGGGCTCGTATTTGTTTTTGCAACCACATCACTCTTCCCAAGTATGATAATCATATTCGCATGGGCTAGCAACAGTAAGTATCCGTTTATTGGAGGCCTTCGATCCCTTTTCCAACAAGTCGCTTACGAGATTCCGATGTGGATTTCGGCCCTTAGCGTCGTGATACTGGCCGGCTCGGTCAACCTAGTCGACATAGTCAAAGCGCAATCTAAGATCTGGTTCATCGTACCTGCCTTCCTCTCCTTCATCGTCTTCTTCATCTGCATCATGGCTGAGCTCGAACGATTACCTTTCGACCTACCTGAAGCTGAGCCTGAGCTTGTGGCTGGATGGTATACGGAAGCAAGTGGTGCCATCTTCATGGCCCTCTTCTTAGCTCTCTACTTGAAACTGTACATGATGTCGGCGCTCACAACTGTCCTCTTCTTGGGCGGATGGTGGGGTCCGGGATTTTTACCCCAACCGGTCTGGACGATTCTAAAAGCTATGGTTGTTGCTACGGCCATCATAATCCCACGTGGTATCTATCCAAGAATTCGAGTTGATATGCTCATTAGAATCGGTTGGACGCGGTTACTGCTCATCGCGCTTGCAAACGTGTTCATCACCGTACTAGTTGTGAACTCTGGATTATTGACGGCGTGGGGTCTCTGATATGGAGGTATCATTAGCCGTTCCACCAGACGCCGTGTTCATCGTGTTGACGGTAATCACCCTGCTCGCTGCGATTCTAGCGTTACAGGCGAAGGAGTTGATTTACGGAGCGATCGCGCTAGGCGTTAGTTTCATCGGAATCGCAGGATTCTTCATTCTCCTCGACGCCCCATACTTGGCGATGCTTCAGATCGCAATCTATGTCGGAGCAGTAGTGGTCTTGATCCTGTTCACGATCATGCTCGTACGACGAGACGTTGGAGAGGAGGTTGTAGAGCGAGGTGAGCGCGGGGAGAGCGCCGCAGGATTGTGGATTGCTGGACTACTGGCCGTTGCAATCGCAGGCGTCGCCGCATTAGCCGGACCAAATCTAGCATCGTCGCCTCCACCGGGAGTATTGTCAGTTTCCGATCTGGGGCCTGTACTCGTTACTGAGTATCCAGTACCGCTCATCATACTGGCGCTGCTACTCTCTGCTGCGTTACTCGGGGCGTTGATGCTTGCAAAAGTGGAGCGGTAAACATGGTAGCTCTAGTTAGTTACATCATAGTGTCCGCCGCACTACTTGGAATAGGGATCTATGGACTTAGCGTGAAGAGAAACGCGATCCGCATACTGTTCGCCGTGGAAATAATCGTAAACGCAGCCAACATCAACTTCGCAGCCTTCACCCGGTACCTTAATCCTCCAGGCGTCACCGGTCAGGTAATCGTGTTCTATTCGATTGCGGCGTCAGCGATGGAAGCAGCTGTAGGCCTTGCGCTAATTCTGGTCGCCTTTAGGCTGAACTCATCGATCGACGTCAGAAAAATGGACAAGCTCAAAGGGTGAGTCACATTTGCCCGAACTGCTCCTTCAAATCCTCCTAGTCCCAATCGCATTCATCTTCCTCGCATACGTTGCAGGCTTGAGGTGGGGAGCGAAGGCTGGATGGATATCTTGCATAGCCCTAGCATACTCTACCGTACTCACGTTAATATCCGGATGGGAGGGTGGGGTACAGGAGTTCTACAATTGGAAGCCGATCGGGTTTTTCGGTTTCAACGCTGATGGTTTGAGCGTTCCGATTCTTTTCACGATCGCTCTTCTTTGCACTCTCATGTCCGTGTATTCAATTCCCTACATGCAGCACATAATCGGCGATGACAAGAAACAATTCGGCCTTTACAACGCCCTGCTCTTGCTTTACTCTGTTGGTATGATGGGTGCCGTCCTAGCAACGAACTTGATTGAATTCTACCTCTTCTTCGAACTCATGCTAATCCCATCATACTTCCTAATCGCAAAGTGGGGTTACGGAGATAGGGACCGCATTTCATTCATGTACTTCATGTGGACTCACATCGGAGCGTTGGCGTTTCTAGCAGGCATTCTATCGGTGGGCTACCTTACCGGCAGTTTCGACCTAGCAACAATTGTTACAGAAACGATACCCGCCAACCTTCGAATATGGATCGTTCTCTTGATGGTCGTTGGACTCATGGTCAAAATGGCTACGTTCGGTCTACACATTTGGCTTCCGTACGCGCACGCTGAAGCGCCAACTCCAATCAGTGCACTCCTTTCTCCCGCAATGATCGGCATCGGCGGGTACGCGATCGTTAGGATTGTGATGACAATCCTGCCCACCGCATTTCAGGAAGTTTCGCTAGCTCTGACCGTTTGGGCTGTCGTGACCATGTTCTATGGCGGCGCAATGGCTCTAGTGCAGGATGATATCAAACGGTTGCTGGCATACTCAAGCGTCAGCCAAATGGGCTACGTTCTTCTCGGAATTGCTTCCGTGCAAGTGCTCGGGGTCTCAGGGTCAATGTTTCAGTATGTGACTCATGGTTTGGGTAAGGGAATTCTCTTCATGGTGGCCGGCGCCATAATCCTGCAAACACATGGCCTTAGGAGCATAAGTAAGATGGGGGGTCTGGCGTCAAAAATGCCCATCACAGCAACAGCAGCACTAATCGGCTTTCTAACAATAATGGGTGTCCCTCCAACAAGCGGCTTCATCTCGGAATTCCTCATCTTTCTAGGCAGTTTCAAGGCAGCCTTCGCAACCGGCTCGATGTTGAGACTCGGGCTATCCATACTCGGTGTAATCTCAACGGTCCTAACGGCGGGCTATTCACTTTGGGCTGCGAAACGCATATTCTTCGGCAAACTCCCGAGCGAACTGAGTCATGTAACTGAGCCCCCAATAACAGTAACTGTACCTCTGCTAATCCTTTCAGCTATTGCTGTACTAATCGGGATTTTCCCAGACCTCGTGGAAGGCCTGCTACTTCCGGCAGTAAAGGTGATTGTTGGGGGTTAGTTGTTGTTCGAAATCTTTGGTTGGTTAACCTTTGCCTTCCCCTTCCTCGGCGCCCTCTTAACACCTGCACTAGCAGCTGTCCATCCTAAACTACGGGACTACGGAGCCGTTGCATTTTCCTTCTTGGGAGCAGTTTCCGCGGGACTCTTGCTAACACAAATTGGAGCAGGCCAAGCACAGGATCTTCAGATGAGTTGGATCACGAGCTTAGGCATCAACGCCGGAGTTCTACTTGACCCGCTCAGCGTGATCATGGCAAATGTTGTTGCATGGGTCAGTTTTCTCATCATGGTTTACAGCATAGCCTACATGCGTGGAGATGAGGGATTAACCCGATACTGGTTTTTCATGAACCTCTTCATCGGAAGCATGCTCCTCCTTGTCATGTCTGACAACCTACTCCAACTATTCTTCGGATGGGAAGGCGTCGGGCTTTGCTCTTATGCCCTGATTGGACACTGGTACACTGACCCGATCGATAAGTGGGTGGGCACAGTCGGAGACAAGTCGCTTAATGTACCGATGGCTTACTCGCCCAGTCACGCCGGCATGAAAGCACTCATAGTAACTCGGGTTGGCGATATTGGGCTACTGATTGCAATTTTCATGATTTACGCGTACTCGGGCACTCTGAATTTCGTACAACTGACCAAGAATGTTTCATGGGCACTTCCACTCAGTCAACTTGGTCTTCTGGTTCCGGTGGCAATACTCTTCTTCTGGGGTCCAATTGGAAAGTCAGCGCAGTTCCCGCTTCACGAGTGGTTGCCCGACGCCATGGCTGGCCCAACATCAGTATCAGCGCTAATTCACGCTGCAACCATGGTCACGGCAGGAGTCTATCTAGCTGGCAGGGCTGGACCAATGTTCTACAACATTGTTCTCCAATACGCCCAACCCACGCTATTTTTTGACGCCGTTGCATGGGTTGGAGCTTTCACTTGTTTCATGGCCGCTACGCAAGCAGTTGTCTCGAAGGAGTTGAAGAAACTTCTAGCTTATTCAACGATCTCCCAAATTGGATACATGATGCTTGGAATCGGCGCCGGAGGTCTAGCATCGCAGTTTGTAGTAGGCCTCACAGCAGGGATCTTTCATCTGATGACTCACGCGCTCTTCAAGGCCGCTGCCTTCCTAGCCGCGGGAGCAATTCTTCATGCTGTGGAGTCAAGGTTCATGGGTGATATGGGTGGGCTTCGAAATTCGATGAAGATTACATTCATTTCAATGGTAATTTCATTGCTTGCACTTTCAGGTGTGCCGCCCCTGAGCGGCTTTTGGAGTAAAGATGCTGTAATAACAGCCACCGTCTTAACCGGTCAACTTCCACTGCTTTTGCTAGCGTGGGCCACCGTAGCCCTTACCTTCCTCTACAGCCTCAAAGTCATCGGCTTAGTTTTCTTGGCTCCCCCAAGCGCGCACGTAAAGAAGTTGGAGGAAGAGGGGCATCACGTTCACGAAGCTCCAGCGCTAATGTGGGTTCCCTATCTAATCCTGACAATAGGGACGATTGCAATCGGCCTCGCGGGCCCCTTTATTGAATCAATGCTCTCACATGCCTTTGCAACAACCACTACCCCAATCTCCGCTCCAATACCAGAACTCAACCCGATGGTGGAGCAGAACGCCAACATCATCGCTAGCGTCGGATCCCTAATCATGCTCGCAGTGGGGGGGGCTTTTGGTTACTTAATCTACATCTCAGGCAGACTCAAACCAACTTCAATCATAGGAGACGAAGGATTTGGGCGGAGCCTCTACAACTTTCTGTGGAATCGATGGTACATCAATCCGATCTACTATCGAACCTTCGTTTACGGAACCATATCCGTGGCTGAAGCATTCAAGAATACGCTTGAGTCTGGGTTTTTCGATAAGATAAGCGGCGCTGTCGCCCAGGCATCAGTTGCTATCTCGAAAGGCGGAGAGGGGTTGGACGTTGGGATTGTGGATGGCTGGTTCAATTGGACTGCGGGTTTGGGGAGGAAATTCTCTTCAAGCCTCAAGCGAATTCAGACGGGCATCCCGCAGGAATACGTAACCATCTTCGCTCTTGGTTTATTCGCGTTGATCGTAGTCGTGCTATTCTTGCTAACTTGAGGTACTCGACTTGCTGCTTTCCATCCTAGTGTTCGGCCCAATCACAGGAGCCATCCTCGTATATTTTGCTGGTTATGTTGACGACAGAGCTTCGAAAGCGCTAACGATCATAATCTCTGCTGCAACCGTCGGTCTTTCCTTATACGTTCTTTTCGGATTAAATTGGAGTGTTCAAGGTTTTCAATTGCAGGAGAGTTATGATTGGGCGAGAGACTTTGGGCTTACGTACATTGTTGGGATTGATGGTATCAGTGTTCCTTTTCTTGTCATCTCCAGTTTCCTCACAACTCTATCCGCAGCGGGATCTTGGGGACAGATTACTGCTAGAGTGAAAGAATACAACGCACTGCTCCTACTCTTCGAGGGTGCAATGATTGGAGTGTTCACATCCCTTAACCTAATCGCATTCTACGTTTTCTGGGAAATCGTTCTGGTTGTTATGTTCTTTTTCATTGGTGTCTGGGGCGGACCACATAGGAAGTATGCGGCCATGAAATTTCTCATAATGACTCACGTTGGCGGAGTTCTGATGCTTCTAAGCTTCATTGCCCTGTACACGTTTTCGAATCCGCACACGTTCAACTTCATAGACCTAGTTAATCTCCCACTTCTTTTGCCAATTCAAATCCTAATCTCACTGGGGCTCTTCATCGGTTTTGGTGTGAAACTCCCAATAGTGCCTCTACACACTTGGCTTCCACCCGCCTACGCCGAGGCTCCTAGTCCAGTCAGCGTTCTTCTGGCAGGAGTGTTAGGGAGTATGGGAGGTTACGGTTTCATACGAATGAATCTCTTCCTTATGCCCGAGGCGTCCCGGTTTCTAGCCCCCGTTTTCATGGGTTTCGGTCTTCTCACGATGTTTTATGGTGCCATTGTTGCGATGGTTCAGCAGGATTTCAAGCGGCTGGTCGCCTTCACCAGCATCAATCACATGGGTTACGTCCTACTCGGCACCTTTGCCCTGACAACGACAGGTATCAGTAACGCTGTCTTTCAAATGTTCAACCATGCCTGCGTTATCGGCTGCCTCTTCCTAATGTCGGGAGTAATTCATGCGCGGATGGGCACACGTACGATAAAGGAGCTACGAGGGTTAGGCGGGGCCATGCCGAAACTTAGTTTCCTGCTGGTGTTGGCGTCGCTGGGGGCGATGGGCTTTCCAGGGTTCAGTAACTTCATCAGCGAATACTACATCCTTCTGGCAGGCATTTCTGTCTACTTCATTTACGCTATTGCCCTTGCAGTTCCGGCGATCACTGCAGGGTACCTTGTTTGGATGCTGCGCCGAGTGTTGCTCTCTCCGGCGGCGAAACCAATGCCATCGAGGGAGGCTTCATGGTACACACTCCTCACGTTGGCGGTGTTCTTGGTGCCTTTGCTGATTCTCGGCTTCTACCCTGCGCCACTGCTTCAACAGGTCATAATTCCTGCCGTACAGAACCTGTTCCACTAATCCTGCTATATTCCACGCAAAATTCTCAAGAAGTCCTTCATTCCGAGATCATTAATGGTTGGAGCTGGTACTTCGACTTGTTCAATGAACTCTCGCGGTGTAGGCAACGCCTTACCCGGCCATCGAGTCCCATATCCGTAAAGTTCCACCTTCTCGATAATGGCTGCGTAGAAAATGTCGTGAAACAGTGGCGTCGGCGTTTCGGCCAGCGCATCCCCGCCAAACTCCGCAGCAACCACAATTCCCTCCTGCGGTTTACAGTAGTGTAGGCGTAATTGAGCGTGGAAGTGGACGGAGTAGCCTTCAGTTTCTTCCTTCGAGGTGAGCTGAAGTAGTTCGGTGTGGGGCGGTTTCAGTTGGTAGCCTAACTCATCAGCGACTTTGCCGATGGCTTTTGTTAGCGCTGTTAGCGATTTGGTTTCTAGGGCCTCTTCGAGTTCCCCTGTGTTCATGGGACGAGTGCCGCTATTCTCCAGAGTTAGATGCGTGAGTATATGATGAAGAACATTGCCAACCCGTAAATGGCGATCGCTTCAATCAGCACTACGA
>DATIYC010000127.1:0-13737 GCA_035517955.1 Candidatus Acidiferrales bacterium
TCACTAGAATCCCCAGTTTGGCGAGTTCTCTAGTCACTAAAGCGCCGAGTTCTCTCGAATCGGCGACCACCACAATTTGCTCTACCATCTTCTCTTCCTTCATATTAGATGAAATGAATTTCTCAATTCTCGGTTGATCCGGAAACGAGGCTTTTTGAGAAGCTACGAATTGCTTGATTGCGCTAGCCATTTGGCGCTCTCTTCGCTGCGAGATCCAGTAATAGGCCTCGTCCCTCGTTCCTTTCGCGATTAGGATTACGGCTTCGCCAGGACCTTGTCGACCGGTTCGGCCGCGGCGTTGAATGTAACGTATTGCGCTTGGAACCGTGTCGTAAAATATTACCTCATCACATTCTACAATATCCAACCCTTCTTCTCCGATCTGGGTTGCGACGAGGACGTTGAATTCTCCAGACTTGAAATCGTCAAGGACCATAGCCTGTTTCTTTTGGGTGAGGCCTGGGTCGTTGGTTCGGGAAGCCTGACCGACGAGACGTACGGCTGAAACCCCTTCAACCTTGTTCAGAACCTGAACCAGCCTTGCCGCGGTTGCGCGGTAGTTGGTGAACACCATAACACGACGGACCCCCCTACCTAATCCTACGCGGATCGCTTTGATGAGTTCAGTAACCTTGGGGTGGTCCACCTCCCTAGCTACCAGGCCGTTAACCACACTAGTCACGCTCACCATCCTAGAATCCTCGAGGAGCATCTTCAAACCCGGCGTCAACCGCTTCCTCCCCTTCTCCTTCAACCCGTCCAAGTGCTCTTTCAAGGCAGGGAATCCTTGGGTCTCCAGAAACTCAATGGCGCGAATTGCGTGGACCGCGGCGTACACGTAAGCTAAGTAAACCTTCGCGTCCGCATTTCCTTTGACGGCATCGTCTAGTATTCGTTGTCTTGCGCTGAGAACATCCCGGAGGCGAACTCGGTCCATTGCAGCGGTCTCAAGGAATCCGTGATCTCTGATCGTCCGTAACTTGTCTCGTAAGAAAGACTCCAGCTCACGTTTCACATCGTAGAAAATTTGTGGAAGGTTGACGGTGACCCACCTAACCTGAATTCCTCCCACATAAGGTCTCACGTCATCGCTCTGAATCGACCGAGCCTCGACCCATTCAAGACGAAGATTGTCACAAACCTCACGAACGTCGCGTTCGCTCGAACCGGGAGAGGCGGTTAGGCCTAGGATCAAGCTGTCGTTTGTCGGTGCATAGCGTTCGGCTATGAAGACGTATGGATAATCGCCTATGGCTCGGTGGGCCTCGTCGAAGATTATCAGCGAGAACGAATCGAGCAGGATTTTTCCGGTTAGAAGGTCGTTCATGAACACTTGGGGAGTTGAAAAGATGAGGCGTTTTCTCCACAACTCTATCCGCACGTCCGGGCCCACTTCTCCGGTTAGCCAGACGAATGACTCGGCTGAAAGGTTGAGGAATTTCTGAAATGATTTGTAGTGTTGGAACACTAGCGGTTTTGTGGGCGCCAGCATCACGACACCCTTATCCGGAAAACGTTGCAGTCTCTCAGCGGCAACGTACGCGGCCACAATAGATTTTCCCAACCCTGTAGGCAGGCAGACTAGGGTGTTGACGCGTAAGGCGTTCTTTGCTATGGCTTCTTGGTAGGAGCGACGTTCGATAGAGGCAATTCTCAGCAAGGAGTTGGAGCTGAGATCTCTCGCCACTTGGAGCGCCGCCCTTCCGCATTAAGCGTGATATGAAGACGGTTAATGGGCGTATAAGTCACAGGGTATCCCACGGACGTATCGTCTGTTCTTTGAGCGACTTGGACAATGGTCACGTTTGTTTGGCGCCGCAGCTCCCGCAGAAATTCGCGTTTGCTGGAATCTTTGCGCCACAGCTGATACAGTACTTCGTGGGAAGTTCCGGGGGGGTCACGGGTGGAGGCGCAGGTGGTGGCACTGGGGCACCGCAGCTTGGGCAGAATTTGTGGTGTGGTTGAAGTTGGGTGCCGCAGGAGGCGCATGCTAAGCCGCTAACTGTGGGAGGTTGAACACGAAACTCTGAGGGTGCACCATCGTTGTACAGTAGACCCATCGATCTAAACATGAAGACACCTAAGAGCGGTTGAATTATGGCGGAGATAATCCAACCTACCAATGGTATGGCTCCTAGACCGGCAATTACGATGCCAATTACGACCACTATAGCTATCCACCCTAGGTATTTCCCCCAACCTATCCCGCGAATTATTCCGAAGATTTCTCCGAAAGCGAAAGCCTTCCCGAACTTTCCTGTCTTGATCATGTGAGCAACGCCTACGCTCAATATAATTAGCAACAGAATCACGAGAATGACCCCAACGACAAGTAAAACCGCACCCATTCCGCCAAGCATCAATCCTGGCCCTATTGCTTGGCGTTGCACGGAGTAAATTCCTGAGAAAGTGGATATCCCCCCCAGAATGATTAGGATTGTTGGAACTAGCAGATAGATGAAGGAGGCAATGACCACTTTGGCACCCTCAACGAAAAGTTCCCCATATTTGTCAAGTTTTGGTGGAACACCAGCGCCAGGAGATTCCTTGAGCACCCTAGCTTCATAACCAACGACTACCCAGTTGACAATTGGTATGATGTCGAGCACAATCAGAATAATCAGCCGAGTCGCTTCACTGAACATTTTCTTCGTGTAATCGAAACTGTTGCTGAGGTTTTCGCCTAGATCCATTCCAACCGCCTTGTTTTTCCCGTTTCGTACAGAGAGTGCCATGCGACCTAAAGAATACTGCTCTCACAGGATGTAACGAGTTCAATGAGTCGTCTAATAGTCGTACAGCTGAACATTACTGACAGCATCGTTCTAGCTGCATCCCCTTCAGGAGCATTACACGATTCACTTTCATGCAGCTCCGCTACAGCTATGTGTCGTCAGGGTTCAAGACTCTGGTTTCTTAATCTCCGAATCTTCTCTATAGCTCCTAACCAAGCAGACAGGGCGTTTGCATAAGCGACTAGTTTGTCTGGTTCGTTTTCGTTTTTCATCGCAATGTTGACTTCTTGAATTTTGGCGAGCAGAGTTTGCTCTGAGCTCTCAAGGACGCGGTCAGCCATGAGGCGGGTCTCCTGTTCGGCGGATTGTATTATCACGACTGGTTTGTTGCACTTCGGGCAGAAGGTGTCCCTTCCCTTTCGAAATAGCGGCGTCCCACAATCGGGGCAGGTTTCAGAGAGCATCGTTGCGCCGGACTTCAGTAGTTCGGCCATCTTCTTGACTTCAATACTCAACCGTACTAACCGTCAGGGTATAGGTCGAAGCCCTATTACGTTTTGTTAATCTGACTTTAAACGGAATATGGGGTTTGGAGCGATTTAGAAAGAGTTTAGATATTGCCCCTGCGTCAGTTGGGTTGAAAGGTAGCCTGTCTTGCGGGTGGTTCCGCCATGTCAACTAAAGTCAAACGAAAAGAAGAATATGAGGCCCGAATCAAGCAGGCCCTGGTCGTACTGAACGAGGTTTCTAACGACAACACGACCCCACGCAATATCCGCCGCGCAGCTAAGAGCGCAATGGATACGCTCCAAGTCAGCGGTCTCAGTTTAGGCGTCCGAGCCGCCAACGCTATCTCAATACTAGACGACATCAGCCAAGACCCAAACATGCCGCCTTATACTAGAGTGAAAATTTGGAACTCGGTCAGCATTTTGGAAGCCATCAAAGACTGAGCTAAAAGAATTCCTTGCCGATTCAGCGAGAGTTGTTTAATTCAAGGCGTCTGAAGAATTCGTTAGAGGTTGGTTTATCCTTGCAACCCGCTGTGCAAACTCTAGACATAACTAAGCGTTTTGGAGATTTGACAGCAGTAAACAAGATCAATTTCACAATCGACACAAGAGAGATTTTCGGATTAATTGGACCCAACGGAGCAGGCAAAACCACTCTCATCCGCATGCTCACAACAGTGATCCCACCAACAGAAGGCACGGCGAAGATCGCAGGATCTGACATCATCCATGAACAAGATCAAGTACGACGCAGCATAGGCGTGGTATCTCAGGCAACGACACTCGACGTTGAGTTGACTGCATGGGAGAACATGAACATCTATGCGAAATATTATGGCGTTCCAGCTGAAAGCCGTAAGGACAGGATCAAAGAGCTTCTGGACGTTGTCGGACTAGGCGATAGAGCTTCGTTTACTGTCGGAAGCTATTCGGGCGGGATGAAGCGTCGACTCGAACTGGTCAGGTCACTTATTCACAGTCCCAAAGTTCTCTTCTTAGATGAACCGACCACCGGCCTAGACCCGCAAGCACGTAGCGCAGTCTGGGAGTATCTCCGAGGCTTACATGAAAGACAGGAGATCACAGTCGTGATTACAACCCACTACTTGGAGGAGGCTGAGGCCTTGTGTGATAGGGTAGCGATAGTCGATTATGGGAAGATCATGGCGTTGGGTACGCCTACTGAATTGAAACGGAAGGTCATGGGTGGAGACGTGGTTGAAGCTGAGGTTGCAGCTTTGCCGAATCAAGCGCTCGAGGCTTTGAAGAGTTCGAAAATTGCATTAGACGTCAAGAAACGCGAGAACATTCTAACTGTGCTAGTGAAAAGCGGCGCTGAAGCTGTGCCGCAAATAGTTGAGCTAGTGAGTAGTAACGGTGGAAAAATCCGAACAATGACACTCCGCGAACCGACACTGGATGATGTCTTCCTCAATTTCACGGGTCGAAGCATAAGGGAGGACACGGCTGTAACGAACAAGAGATTCGTCAGTAGTTGGGGACGATGAAAGGCGCCCTCTGGGTTTGCGAACGGGACCTGCGTAAATTTCTCAGACAACCAGCCATCGTGCTAAGCGCAATCATTGGCCCATTCCTAACCCTCATTTTGCTGGGGTTCGCATTCGGAGGGGCAATAACCCACGCGCCCGTAGCCGTTGTCCGTGAAAGCTATGGGCCAGTTTCCACGAGTTTCATAGACGTTCTGACAAACCAGCAAAACTGCATCTATGGTGGCGTCGACTGCGCAAACGCTTACAACCTCATATACGTATCCGACCTAGGCAATGCCCAGACGATGCTTCGACAGGGACTTTTCAAGGCAATCGTCTACATCCCAATGGACTTTGACAGCTCAATCGGCAATTCAACCGTAGCAACCGTTTACCTTGACAACACAGACCCACTAAGCGCCGCAGCAATCTCCGGATTAATGACGCAAGCTGCCTCGCAGATCAAAGCTCCCTTACAAGTCGCCCCACCCCCTGACACAGCGATGACCGTGGACTTGGCAAACATGTACAGAGATGTTCTGTACATCGAATTCATGGCCCCGGGATCGCTAATTCAATCGATAATGTTTGCTTCGATTATCGGGGGCGGAATCTCAATCCTCTTCGATAAACAGAGAGGCATAATTGAAGGCTATCTGGTGACGCCGCTCAAACAGTACGAGATTGTAGTTGGAGTTCTGCTAGCAGGCGTCACGAAGGCCATGTTCTCAGCCACGGCCATGCTCATACTCGCCATCATCTTTGCAGGAGTCAGGCCAATGACAAACGTCTTTGGATTCATTCTGATCTTTTTCACACTATTCCTAACGTCCCTGGGCCTAATTTCTATGATGACCGCATACGCTGTTCGAGCGCCCGCCCCCGAAGTCTACCAATTCACAGCATTCCCAATCAACCTAATACTCTACTTCACAAGCGGGGCCGTATACCCACTGGAAGGATTCCCGAGTTGGATGAGAGCCATGGCCACAATCAATCCTGAAGCTTATGCGATCCACGCGTTGCGCGTGGTAATGTACAAAGGCGCCGGTCTCCCAGCAGTTATCGGAGATTTCGGTTTTCTAGCCCTCTTCACTATACTCATGATTGCGCTCGCTAACGCCGCGTTCAGGAGGGCCCTCTAACTCGTTCGAGAACAGGTATCGAGCGCAAGCTTAAAGCCCCCCACAAGGGAATCACCAAAAAACAATTCGAGTTGAGGTTTGGCGGATGAGATCAAAGAAAACTTTCCTTCTACTCTTAGCTGTCTTACTTGCACTAGCCTTACGAGTTCAACCACAACCCGCGAGTGCTATTGGAGTCGCAAACGTTGTGGTGACGAACGTCTTTTGGGGAGGAGACCCGTCTGCTCCGGACACCGCCCATCCGGGGGATCAGAATATACAGCTATCCATAATACTCACGAACGTTGGGGACGACGTCGCTAGAAACGTGAACGCAACTCTCATGATAAGTACTCCCATCGTCTACTCATATTACGTGAACGGTGTCCAAGTCAACCAGACGTCGATTAGTCAATTTGCAGGAGACATTCAGGCAGGACAAACTTACACCCTCAAGTATACTCTTAGCATAGAACCGAGCGCGAAGGAAGGAATTTACCAATACGGCTTAGAGTTGAATTACCAATCAGCACGCGAGCTTCAACAGATAGACACGACAGTGTCGATCAATGTCCCAATTTGGAGAGGAGACATTCATGTGCAAGGGGTTCAAACGAACCCAACAAAGATGTATCCCGATAGCAAAGCGGTTCAAGTAGCTGTAACGATAGTGAATTCAGGCCAAGGCACAGCGAAGAACGTTCAACTTGTCCTAAACCTGTTCTACCCATTTAGCCCATCTTCAA
Source organism: Candidatus Acidiferrales bacterium (assembly GCA_035517955.1). Taxonomy (GTDB): domain Archaea; phylum Thermoproteota; class Bathyarchaeia; order 40CM-2-53-6; family 40CM-2-53-6; genus FEN-987. The sequence goes on from DATIYC010000127.1 coordinate 6,608, forward strand.
GCGGCTCCGACGAAATTTTCGTCGGCAATCTTCCCCCAGGTCAAACCGCTATGGCAAATTTCATTGTAGATGTTGCAACGAACGCTACTTGGGGGCAGTACTCGGTAATACTGGCACGCACCTCTGACAACGGTGGCTTGATACCCGTAGGACAAGTTCCCTTGTACATTGCCGAGAAGGTCAAGTACGATATTGAATCCATCACGCCGTCTATTGTGCACTCGGGCGACTCTGGCGACGTTATCAGTGTAGTCATAAGGAATGCTGGAACCGTGAAAGCAGATTCAGTAAGGGTCGAGTTACTTGTCGGCAACTTCTTCACGGGAACATTAACAGATTTCCTCGGCGACATGGAAGCAAACGAGACCAAGACCGCCTTCTTCACAGTTGACATTGATAGCAGCGCGCAACCGGGCCACTACACAATCGACTTGCGTTTTGATTGGACTCAAGACAACAACGCGCTCGATGACACGTATCCCATCACCTTAACGGTGCAATCACCTGGAGCCCCTGTTACTCTCATCGCAGTGTTGGTGATAGTTGTTTGTGGTGGCGCCGTCTTCATTTACATGAGAAAAAGAAAAGCGAAAGCAGCAGCGCGAGCACCACCTAGCACGTCCTCAGGCTCAGCTTCCAACCAAGAAAAGAAACCATAACACAACACCAATCGAGCTGGCTCGGAGCAGAAGGATGCTTGGCTCGCAAGTGGGCCATGGGAATAGCCCTGCTGGCTCTCGCATTTTCTTTCGTTGCACCTGTCTGGGCCCATACAACTCTTGGCGACCTAACAGGCTCGTCTCCTTACCGAACCAATGACACAGAACAGACCACTTCGACTCCCGGAAATCACGTGGCCGGACCATTGGGCTACGTTTGGCCGGGAAGCGGGCTGAATACGTACTCAGACGTGCAATCGAACCCGCCCGGATACCAATCACCGTTCACGAATGAGCAACCAATTCAGGCGACTGGCAGCTCATACAGCCCTGAGGGCGCCATCCTAACCTCAACTGCCGATCATGATAGTGTGGGCGACCTAATTTTGGGACTAAACTTCTCACAACCAGCGGCTTTCGCGAACATTAACACCTTCAATTACTCGAGTCTAACAATCTACGTTCCAGCGCCAGTCTTTGATAAAACCGGCAAATTAGTACAGGATGGTTTTGAACCGACCTCCGCAATTAACTGGGACGAAGGCGACAATACAAACATCGTTACAACAATTACTAACAGTTATGGAAGTATCTCAGTAACTCGCGCCGATGCGAACGACCCCTTTGAGCCAGGATCGTGGGTCATATTCATTCAAGCCCCACCATCCGGAATCACGTTCACTAAGACCTTCGATAAATGGTACTACATTCGGCTCAACCAGATGAAAGCACCATTTACCGCGGGAAGATACTTTTTCAAAATGTTCCTAAACGCTTCATACCCACTGCACGGTGGCCCCGCGTCGAGCACTGCGAAAGCGGTACCAATGCCGATGGAAAACTGGCCGGTTCTCCTCGTCAAGGGGGAAGTTGACCCCGCAATAATATCGGGTACGCTTCGATATGGAGATTTGAATTCAACACTTTACAGTACGCCGATAAGTCTTCCCGGAAGAATCAAAGCTATTGGCGTTGCAACCGACCCCATAACCAATCAACAAACAGGAAGGGCTGTTGAAGCAGATGGGTACTTCAACGCCTCAGCCGACGGACATTACGAGTTGGAGGGAGTTGCCCCAGGCGTCTACGATATTTCAGCGTCTGCCGCCGGTCTACCAGACCAGTTGATAGCGACGGGGGTAAGAGTAGCTAGGGGTCAATCTCTACGGCTGGACGGCTATCTGAAAGTGGGTTTCGAACTCCGAGGCGTAGTAAGCTCTAAAGTAGAATTTGGGTTAGCGAATTGGCCCGCACAACGTCCGATTTCCGTAATCATATACAACGACCTATCCTACGACACGCCCAGCATAGAAACGGAATCCCCCATCAACCTAACCAACTCACCATACACATCTTACGTGAACGGAAACACTTACTTTGCGTCCACAGGGTTCAGCGGGCTAATCTCAGGCTTGGCCGGTCCAAAGAAAGTTGCATTCCCTTGGGAAGGCCCGACCAGTTACTATACTTACACCGATCCATCTACCAAGGATCCGTTCGGATTGTTTAATGGCGTTGGGCCGGCTCAAGTGTGGTGGGTGGACCCAAGGAGTAGCTTGGACCCCAACACTGGTCTGGGTTCTTCATCGAACCAATTCATCTTTCAGTTTGGAGATGAGAACGTCTACGGGGTTCCAACGAAACTTTCTGGCATGGTTCCGCAAGTTTTCGCAACTTGGACTGATAGCCTGAGCCCTGGAAGGTATTACATTCGAGTGTTTCTGAACGGTTACGTACAAACCAGCATCGATGGTACCATATTCGTTGATTATCCCTTCATCGTTCCCGACATCGGACCATTCAACGCAGTCGTCCCAATCGATATCATTCAATCATGCGAAGTCAACATTACTGTGCACTTCCACGATGAACCCGGAACAATAGTAGATGCGCCCATCAAGGGACCCGATCCAGCACGTTATATGATTGCCGAAGCTTTCGCCACAGACAATACGTTCTCCGCATTCAACTTTACCAAAGTACCAGAGTCAAGTTCGTCGGCATCAATTCTACTTAATGGCTTAGGGATGGCGGGTGACCCACTGAATATTTCTCCCTACGACCCGCTCCGCGGACAGATCAAATATTCGCTAGCAAGGTACCGCGGCAGTTATGATTACGGTCTCCCAACCGACTCATATACCGTGCACATTTTCATGAGGGGCTACATTCAAGCTCTTCCACCAGCAAACTCATATGACGAACTGGACCAACCCATCTCAGTCACCGTGTCGACAGGCTCCTGCGTAGCCACTGTGAGCACTCACATGTATCGAGGCGGCGGCATCAATTCTACAATTGCCTCTACCGATTGGGAACGGCCCGTAGTAGAAAGAAACTGGTTATGGAACGACACGTCCGTCAACATCCTAGTCTATGATGTCGCGTCACGAAACTTCGTTGACGTCATCAATTTCTGGAACGCCCACCAAAACACCTGGGTGATACCCAAACAAAACTCCCAATTCGCAACTCTCCCGTGGTCTGGCTGGCTTTCCTCCTTCGGACCAGGCTCAAGCTACCTGCTTACGAACGGCAGCGTACAAGTCGATGCAATCGGTCCCGACTTGCCCAACGTTCCATCCCTGGACCCTAGTCAAACCATGACCACCTTCGACTTCCTCCAAGAGAATTTCCATGAGGGCTTCCTGTTCAACTTCACTTCCTACAGAGTCCCAGAGTTGACATCGGCGGGACTTCCAAACTTCAGGTCGAATTTAGCGATCTATCCTGGAAAGTATTCGTTGAGTGGGTGGACTTATGGTTACGTGCAAGATAATGTGGTCGACCTCGGGGATTTGGGAAACGTTCTGGTAGCCGTCCCATGGTTAGGCCAGATTGCGGACACGAATATTCAACTTATAATTGGCGTTAACCTCACCTTATCCATACTCTTCAAAACCGAACACATCATCACTGGCACACCATACAATATGTCGATTAGAATCCGAGTATTCGATGACACAGATCGATTAGTAGCCGCCACTACCTCATTCACATCCGACGCAGGCCTACTCCTTCCCTCCTCAGACGTTGGGTTTTTCGCCAATGGAGTAAAGATTCTCAATCAACCAATTCCTGCCGGAACGACACTCTTGCAATACGTGGACCTCGCAGGTCTCTACAGCTACGTAGATCCCAGTAGTGCGACCTCCCGCCTCGAAAGCGTAGTGTTCTCAACAGATCATGGAATCTGGGGAAACGGCGTGTTCTCCGGCGCTTATAACGGACCGTGGACGGTTATGGTAGATTTTGTGAACTGGTATAGGCCTACGGTTGCTTATCCACCGGTACCAGCACTGCTCCAAGGAGAATCACCCTACTTCTTCCCATACAACCACCTCGGCCCATATGCACAGAACGGATTCCTATCGGTCTCTAACGCTCCGCTAAGCGGTGAAGCGTCCGCAGAGTTTGAAGTAGATAAGCGCGGCTACGAGCAGGGGATCATACTCGGAATGAACTGGGACGATGAGACGAGAACGATGAGTTGGGTTACGGTTGAGTTTGTGGATAGTACGGGTTACCAGTACTATTGGTACAGTTGGGACGGATGGTTCGATGGGTACCTCAACCCTGGTCCATACCAAATGACGATAACTGAGTGGAAACAAAACGAAGGACACGTACAATTGAAAAACACACTCATCGTAAATACTGGAGAACGCAATACCGCACTAGATTACATTCTCGAAGAATCGCAGATTCCGATACCCGACCTTACCATGGCTCCGGTAGTGTTCGCGATTTCTCTCGTCGCCGCGGCTGGATTGCTTCTAGTGGAACGCCGAAAACGCCGACGCTTTTGAAGTTACATCGTGCGCTTCGAGAGAAGAATCGCGATAGGCATCAAAATTAGACTGCTAACGAGCAATATGATTAGATCACCCGCGACGACGTTCAACCCCGCTCCCAGATACATAATTCTCCTGAGCGCATCATTCCCGTAAGTCCAAGGAAGACTGTCCGCAATCGCCCTACCTCCGGGCGCAAGTAGTAGAGGCGAATTCGTAGTTCCGGCAAGAGTAAAGAGCGGAAACGTCATCGCAATCTCAAGAATCGTTAGTGTCGAGGAACTCCGAATTCTTGTGGATATTGTGAGGCCAAGTGAGAGGGTGAAAATTGCAATCAAGATCGTTGTAAAGAAGATCAGGAGCAGGTTTCCACGAACCGCCACACCATCCAACCAGAAAATCACTAGCATCAATGCCGTACGAAGGGTCGTCAAGACGACTGTTGCGAACATTTTTCCAGAATACACTGAGAACAGGCTCACAGGAGACAGCGTCAGCCTTGGAAAGGTTCCTCGTTCACGCTCTCTACTGATCGCATTCACAATATCATCGAACCCGCCAAGAATCGCAATCATTCCCAGAAAACCGGGGAGGATCGTATCACCGGAAGGAGGACGACCAGATATGGGACGCGTGACGACTTCAACCGATGCCAACTTCACGCTAAAATTGCCGCCAGCTTGTCCTAACCTTTCTCTGGTGGCGAGGTCGCTTGCGACCTGGTTTACCGCTGCAGTTACGAACTGAGAGGAGGTCAACTTCGAATTATCAGTAGACACTATAACGAACGCTTGGCCGTTGAGAAGCGCGGCGCTAAACCCTCGCGGTATGACTATCGCACCCGTTACCTCTCCGCTCGTTACTGATTGGTATGCTTGATCCTCGGTCTGCACGAGCTGGGTTACGTGAATAAACCGCGATCTCGTTAACTCGTCGATTAGGGTATTTGAGGCTGGAGTACCATCCAGGTCTGCGATTACCACTGGAACATTGTGGCTGGTTGCACTGAAAGCCGCGACGATCACGATGAAGATACCGATCAGTAGAATTGGAAACATAACCGTTAGAATCAGGGATACGGGATCGCGACGTAACTGTTTCAACTCCTTGTTCGTAATTGCTGCAGTATGACGGACAAAGTCAGTTTTCATGTGATGAGGCGCTCCCTTGAGAAGTGAAGAAGAATGAAAGCTATGCAGTAGAACAGTATGGCTGAGCCGATCAAGTATTCCAAGTCAAAAGTTAATGAAAGTAAAGGCCTCCCAAGAAGAATCGTACGCCGCATTGCATCAAAAGCATACGTGAAAGGTAAAGCGTTTCCAATGACTTGGGATACTCCAACCAGTAACTGCGTATCGATAATCAAACCGCTGAAGGCAAACAGAAATAGAATTAGAAAGAATTCGATAATGACCACAGCCCTCTGGCCAAGTTTAAGCGATGATGCGACAAAGCCAAGGCCCATTGTCACGAATGCAACTATCAGAGAAAGCGTCAACAACGTTAGCAAGTCTGTATTCGGCCTCGCCCCATATCCCTCAATTGCAATACCCAATACGATGAAAGTTCGAATTATTCCCAAGAGTACGTCGAACATAGTCTTCCCGAGAATAATCGATCCGGTCTGTATCGGGGAAACCAAAAGACGAGCGTAGGTTCCGTCCTCGCGCTCCCTGGCCATGCCGCCTGCGATTTCATAGAATGAGGCAAAGATTTGGACAACTGCAAGGACGATTGTGAGGCCGACATTGAAACCGGCGAAGACCGCTCCCTTGCTAACGATCTCTATGCCGCTAACCGCGTTCTTCTGCAGCTCGGTTTGGAAAGGTTGAACTTCGACGGCCGGGTTGAAACTTTGCACGTAAGTTGTAAGCGTAGCTTCTATCTGATCTGAAACGCCGGGCTCGCTATCGTCTGTGTATAGTATCACCTGGGCCTGGTCGCCGTTCTCCAACTGATCTTGAAAGCCTTTTGGGACTACGATCACGGCGTAGATGCGTTTGCTTCCCAGCTGCGCTCTCGCCGCATCTTCGGTATAGCCCTGAATTAGGTTATGAAAATCCGGAGAGCTACTAAGCGTCTCCCATAGGCGAACAGAGGCCAACGAATTGTCATTATCTACAAAGGCGATTGGTATTTGCGCTGTCGGGGAGAAACTCGATCCGGCGCTACCCTGGCCCGCTCCTAAGGACACTGTGAAGAAGAGCGGTAAAACGACGAGTGATATGAGTATGGCGCTTCGGTTGCGTCTGAATTGGCGAAGATCATTCGCGGCTACAGCTATCGCATCTCTGACGAAAGTGTCGCCGGACATTAAGATTCGACTGTATCCTACGATTTCTTGCCAGAGCCCTCGAGGAATCGGTCAATTTCCTCTTCCCCACCAGTTAACGCGATAAAGGCCTCTTCAAGTGAAGGGTCTTTCGTATTCATGGTCCTTATTTTCGCTCCAACTTCAAGCAGGGTACTGGCAACCTCTTCAGAAAGCGTGTCATTTCTTTCGCAACTTACTTGAAGCTTAGAATTCACGTATTTCACGCTGCACACGTGTTTCATCAACTTGAGTTTGAGCCTTATCTTGTTGAGTTGATCTTGGGTCAGGTTTGGAGTTTCAACCTCGACGACTGAAAGCTCGCTCACACTGTGTTTCAACTCATCCGGAGTCCCTACTTGCACC
>DATIYC010000128.1:0-7435 GCA_035517955.1 Candidatus Acidiferrales bacterium
TTACAGATATTCCCCGCAATGTAACCCGCGTTATATGCCATGCTAACTGGAACCTGTAGGGTGGTGTTCCACGCGTGAACAAAATCCGGATACCCTAACCAATTAGTTCGATTCGTTACTGACAGCGTGAAGTTGTATACACCTGCCAATGTTGGTGAAATCAAATTATGAAGCAGAACAAATTTGGGCGCGGAAGAAGAGGGGTTGAAACATTCGAACACGTATTTGTCAACGTTTGGTGATTGGCAGTAGTCGACTCCAACGAGGTAAGTGTAGTTGAACGTATGATCAGGGAACAATGTATGATCGAAGTAGTTCGAGGGACAAGGCGTTGCGCTGTCGTATGGTATTGCCCCGAGTGGGCATAGAATCGTTCGGTCAGGTTGCTTAAGGATGGGAGTCACGCTTGTAGGACTGTATTGGAGGGGCGAGGTTAGGTAGTTCCAGATTTCAAGGCAGTATGGCGCGTTAGAGTCGTAGTATGAGAAGTTGGGTTTGAAACATGGACCATCGCTAGCGTTATCGTGCCAATCGTAAGTCCAATGCTTTGACTCGTCTACGAGGTTATAGTAGTAGTAGTCGTTTCTGATGTTGCTCGTGACGAAGCGCGTGTCATTCTCTAATGGCCATGATCCGAGTGCGCCGAGATTTTGTAGGAACTCTCGTGGAATTTCGATGCGAACGGCTATTCCGGGTTTGGGTATGTCGATTTCAATATTACCGTTGGATCCGAAGAGAAGCGGATACTTGGCTGGGAGTATGCTTCCAACGCTTGACGAGGGCTGTGCTCGTGCTGTGGGCAGTATGCTTGGAGTATTCACCAAAACAGTGCTTAGTAGTATAACGGCCTCAAGCAGAGATGCTAGTAGAATCCTACTCCAGCACCTACATTGACCTGAGGCTCCTTTTCCCACATCTTGCAGCCTCTACCGAAGGAATGAAAAGTGGTGAAGTTTGCAGATAAAGCGTTTCAGACGAATTCACACAATTGGCAACTCACGTAAGAACACTCCAAGAAGCGTTGCACTACAATTTAATTAAATTCAACCAGTCGAACGTTGCACGTTTTGTCACTAACATGAGAAGGTCATCCCGAAATTGATGGAACGTACGGTCGAAGGTTGGTTACAGTACGCTAATATTGGGTCACTCGTAACTCCGAACAACTAGAGCTGTTTAGTAGACGACTGTTCATGAGCCAGTTACGGTAATGCTTTTGCTTCATAACCTAACGTGAGGTTTTGGCAGCTTGAGTCAAGTCATTCATCGACGCTTTCTACCATGTCTAATGCCAAAACAACTAAAGTTGAGGGAGAACAGTTCCGGTTTCTGAATAGTGCTATCTAGTGTCTTGTGATGAACTCTTTTCAGGCCTCAGAGTACGTTTCGATTGCACTTAGCATAGGGGTTCTCGCGTTCGCTGCATGGTGCGACCTTAAGACTCGTGAGGTGCCCGACAAGGTTTGGTTGGTCTATGGACCAATTGGTGCTGCATTGACGATTTATAGAGTGTGGATTGATCCGTCACTTCTAATTCTATCCGGAGCATCGATTGGGCTTTCGATTTTGATTGCGTTTGGCCTGGTGCTCTTTGGGCTCACTGGAGGGGCAGACGGGAAGGCGATAATCTGCCTAGGCCTAACAATACCCCTCCCACCAGACATCCTCAACCCAATCCTGGGTTACTTTCACCCGTTCTTTCCAATCGTAGTTGTGATCACAGGTTACTTGGCTTCGATCTCGGTCGCGTTCTGGATGCTAGCAAAGAACCTGACACTTTGGGCGCGATTGAAGTCCTCGATGTTCGAGGGGTTGGGAGAAGAGCCAACGTGGAAGAAAGTTATGGCGTTCATCACAGGCTACCCAACCCAACTCTCCAAACTACGCTCAACATTCTACCTTTACCCGATGGAGAAAGTCGTGAACGACGAAAACGGCGCGCATCGAACATTCGAGATGTATTCAGACCCTGATGTTGAACAGAATGAAGTTGTTTGTGAGTTTGAAGAATCTTTGAAGAAGGTCGGGTCACCAAACCGAATATGGGTCACACCAGGCCTACCACTCTTAGTCTTCATCTTCATAGCCCTCCTGATCGCATTAACAGTCGGGGACCCATTATTCTTCGCACTCTCCACGTTGCTTAAGCGCTGAAGAATTAGACGAACAGAGATACTCGTCTAAGTTTACATTGAAATGGAGGAACTCATAGTTTGGGACGATAAGCTTGTGCGTGCGTTCCAGTACTAATGAAAATCAGGGTTCTCTTCGAAATTCTGAATATGACGAGTAAGTTCGATCTGACTCTATGACTCCAACAACAAAAATAGGTATGTCGTTCCAAATGATGTGCGAGAAGCCTTGGATCATCAGCCAAAATGATTCTTGTGATCGCAGCTTCCACCATCCGTCGTTGACCATAAGTCAATTCTCGAAATCTTGCGACGAACTCGTTGCTGTAACTCACCTGCCAACGCAAACCTTAGACCTTCGCGGCAAGTTCACGAAGAAACTTCACGGGATCTTGACCCTTAGACACTTTGTTCAATTTGCCTTCCCTAAAGTCCGCCATGCCTCTTTCGATACTCTGCTCAAACTCCCTGTCAAGCATCAAGAATACATTAGTCAATATTTGACTCCTGGACTGCCGATCAGTTGTAGCCCGCGATACATAATCGATAATCTCAAGAAGACTGGAAACCGAAATTTCAGTCCGAGGAGAAACTGCCTCCCTGAGAGCCTGCTCCACGACCAAGCTCAACGCACCTCTTTTTCCTCCGTATCGCTCCTCTACAATCCTCCTAACAGCTTTGGCAACATCATCGTCAACCTTCACTAGCAGTTGAGCCATATCTTACAATATCATAGCATATTGAGTTAAAGGTTTTCCAGAATCATCCATCAAATAGGCGGTTAAGGAAACATGACCCTCTGAGCAGGGAACGCTAAGGTAGAATAGACTTCAAATGTCAGCTCATAAATCTGCCAGAGTTCCCACAACAATGCGAACACGATAGGGCAGTTCGGGGTACTCAAGTCTTACATTGCTACGGTTTGTTGTAACCTGTCGTGGGCCGGCGCGCCTAACCCGAGCCTTCTCATGACAGTTATGGGATCGGCTTTCTTGATTCCTACGATTAGTATTGCGTTGAGCAGGAAGAGACCCATGATCCGCCCCTCATAAGCCAAAAAAACAGCGACGGAACCAAGGTTCCACTGAGCCAGCAGGAAGCCGAGTTGTTCGATTATGAAGAATATGTAGCCAATAGTCACGATTCCCTGCGACGCTTTCTGCGTTAGCATCCAGTTTCGCAGAGTCTCATATGTGAGGTAGACGAATGCTGCGAGAATTATGGCTCGTAGGAAGAGTTCGCCGCTCGGTGACCCAACCCCGCCGACCGCCTCAGCGGTGGGAGTTAGAACCGTGATCGCAAGGAATGCGACCGTAGCCAACGCGGCGGTTAGTAGGGCCGCGGAGGTTGATTCCCCCAACCACGGAAGTCTTGTACGGCGAGCATAAGCCAAAGCCAAGAATAACGCACCGTATGCCTGCATAAGCAACCAAACAGCCTCAACCGGGGCCCCTAACAGTTGCGAAAACGAAACTAAGAATGGCTCGATGGCTTGGACGGCGAAAGCAACTGTCATAAGCCCGAAACCTGCTGGGATCGCGAGCAAATACGGGACGCTTGAGGCGCGGCAGGATTTGGCGGTGAGGATAATGAGGGAGGCTGTGGCTAGGACGGAAAGCACGTTGACGGATTCAAGGAGCGGATCCAATACCACCCTTAACTCATCCCAGATTTGATTGCTGAGTGTTTTGATGGGGTCTCCATGAAACTCATCGATATAGCATTCGGAGCTACTCTTGTGGCTTTCGCTCTAGGCTCGTTGGCAGGGGCGTTAGTAACCCTGCTGTCACCAACGTTTCAAGCATTCCTGTTAGTCCTAATCACTTCACGCATCATAAATCCGGTAAGGGCTACCTCAGTCTTCGGCCGCGTAGCAGTCATGATCCTAATTTTCTTGAATAATTGCGTTCCCGTCATTCTCTCCTTCGTGTACCCACTGATAATCGGTAAGGTCAATTGGACGCCACCCATGTCGAAAACAACCGAGAAGCGCCTGCTCTCAGCGTTCTCATTCTTGACGGCAGGGTTTCTTGGCTTCTTCAACCTAGGCGCCACACTGACGCTTCTTGCAACCTTAAAGGGCCTAAGTGCGGTCATTGCATTGCTGACAGCGTCCTGGTTGCACGCACCTTTAGAATTCTTCTTCGTGCTCACATGCGTCGCCGAACCACTAAGGTTGGCGTTTCAACGAGTCAACACCGCCGAAATAGTTCGGGTTCTACGAACAGATATCGGTATAGTTGTCATATGCCTAATCGGACTTCTGGCGTCCGCTGCGATCGAAGTTTTTGCGGGTGCATAGTAAACACCTGACCACGCGGTGCCGCGTTCACTCACTCAGAGATTAGAAACCATCGACATTCGAAGGTTGGGAGAACCTCCCCTGTCCACACACCAGAACGATCAAACGAGCATCCAAGTAGTCGCCAAGAATGTGGGGTCTCTGAAATGGCCAGAATTAACGCCACGCTGATTCTTGGCGCTAGTGTATGACACGAAACCACATTCTAAGAACACATATAGCCTACACATGTGCCTAGCACACAAAGACTTGGAATGGCCACGATCACGATAACCGTGCCGGAAGAACTCAAACGCGGAATGAAGAAACTCAAACACGTCAATTGGAGCGAGGTTGCTCGCCGTGCTTTTCAAGAAGCGATATACCGTGAAGAGATGAGAAACGCAGCAGAGGCAATCGACAAACTTCGTGCATCGAGTAAAGCGCGAGGATGGAGCGGAGCTAGGGAGATACGAAAATGGCGCGACGTATCCTAGCTATAGACTCCTCGATAGCAGTAAAGTGGTTTAGCGAAGAAGACAAAACTGCAGAGGCGTTAGCTCTTAGAGACTCACACATCGATGGCCAACTTACGATCCTAACGACGCAACTCCTTAGCTGCGAGGTTGCTAATGCTCTCCGCTTCAAACCCGGTTACGATCACAAGCAGCTATCGGACGCACTAAAAAACCTCCTGAAATTACATCTTCTTGAGAATCGAATTGACTTGACGCTTCTGTCACGATCCGCGGAAATAGCATTCAAGTGCAATGTAACAATCTACGATGCCATACCGGTCGCAGTCGCGGTCCTCAACAAGACGAAATGTGTGACTGCAGATAGAGACACGCAATATTCACGAATTAAACCAAACAATTACCCAATCGAATTACTCTGATCCAAATCACTTCAAGCGTCCGCTGCGATCGAAGTCTTCGCCGCTGTATAGCAAATGGATCATCCAAGCCACCGTTTCGCCGCTCACCTCTCGAAGGATTGAACAACTTGGTAGACTAAGTTCAAAAATGGGGAAATGGCTAAGTATCTGGGAAACGCCAATTTGCTTGGGGACTATTGTTTGGCTGAGATCAAGAAGGTTGATGCACAGGGGAGAATTTCTTTGCCCGCACGTTGGAGGAGCAAACGGGTCGATGATTCAGGAGAGGTAATCGTCATCGAAAAAGGAGATGTGTTGCTCGTGAAACCTAGGGTGAAACCTGACTTAACGAAATATTTCGACTCAGTTGAGACCGATATTGATCCTCAAGATTTTGTGGATTACGCCAGATTGAAGAAACATGTTCTAGGAAGACGACACAGTTGAGGTTCGTGGATGCATCTCTATTCCTATATGCTTACCTTAAGCCGAAGAAAATAGTGCCGAACGAGATCGCTGAGATGAAGAAATCTGCAAGAAACATAGTGAAGCGAATAGATTCAAATGAACATGTCGCGACAAGTTTGACTCAGATCTCTGAAGTAGCGAATGTCTTGGAGGCCTCAATGCCCATCGGAGGAAGCTACGAGATTATGAGAGATTTGATCCACTCACCGAATGTGGCCATCTTTGAGCCTACAAGAGAGAATTACATAGACGCGGTCGAGGTCGCGGAGGACATAAGCGTTGGCCTGAATGACGCAATTGCGTATGTTCTGATGAAGGAAAACGGCATCAGCGAGATATACAGCTTCGACAAAAACTTTGACCGTTTCAAGGATATTACAAGAATTCATACCTGAAGCTCTCTAAGAATAATACTCTGACCAAATTTGTTTAGTAGAATTTCCATTTTTAGCGAAGAATTATACCGCGCACCTGTGACTGCGCTTACACAGAATGCGCAGGAGTGAGTTAGCCGTATGGCCCGAGTTAGCGTTCTGTTGATTCTTGGGGCTAGGCCTCAATTCATCAAGTCCGCACCCCTCATCAAAGAACTCCTCGCACACAAAAGCAAATTCAACCTAACCATAGTCCACAGCGGCCAGCATTATGATCAGGAAATGTCTAGCATCTTTTTCTCCGAACTCAAATTACCAAAACCCGAACTCAATTTGCAAGTAGGCTCCGGAACCCACGGCTACCAAACTGCAACCATCATGGTTCGACTTGAAGAATTCATGAAGGAGACGCGTCCTGACGTGGTTATTGTGCCGGGGGACACGAATACTACATTGGCGGGGGCAATCGCTGCTGCGAAGGCGGGATTCAAGGTTGCGCATATGGAAGCGGGTCTGAGGTCGGGGGACATGAGTATGCCTGAGGAAATTAACCGAAGGCTCACGGATCATTGCAGCACCCTCCTCTTCGCTCCCACCCAAAACGCTCTCAAGAACCTAGCGAAAGAGGGTCTGGGTGAAAATGCTCGGCTCACGGGAGATACGATGGTTGATGGACTTCGAGACGTGATGCCGATCGTAAAACGAAGGGAGGAACATCTCCTTCAAGCTATGCATTTGACGGAACGGAACTTCATCCTAACCACGCTACACCGTCCCTCTAACGTGGATGACCCAGATAGGCTAAGGGAAATATTGCGATCTCTTCATGATGTGGCAAAGAAAATTGCAGTCGTTTTTCCTATTCATCCAAGAACGCGAGCACGAATCCGAGCGCTTGGAGTTCGAATGACGGGAGTGAATGAGAAAGTTCATTTTGTTTCTCCTCAAGGTTACATTGAGACACTCGCTCTTCTGAAGAATGCTGAATGCCTTCTAACGGATTCAGGTGGAATGCAGAAGGAAGCATACCTGCTCCACACTCCATGCGTCACATTACGATCAACAACTGAATGGCCAGAAACTTTGAAAGGGGGCGCTAACCGACTGATCACGAATCCACGCTTGATATCAGCATCAATAACCGCCGCAACATCAAGGAGTACTCATCACAGGCGATTCTTGAACCCGTTCGGCGACGGAACAGCGAGCCCAAAGGTTAGAAGAATATTGGAGCAAGTTTCATAGTAATATACTCGGCGAAGTGGTTCACGCCCAGGAGCATAGATACTTCGATGTTATTACG
>DATIYC010000129.1:0-8115 GCA_035517955.1 Candidatus Acidiferrales bacterium
GTAACCAAGACGCTCGACCCCTCAGCCAACCAGGAAAAGAAGCAGAAGAATCTCGATAAGGCCATGCAGAAGTTGTTAAAGAACTATCCGCCGAAATAGGACTGTAGCTGCTCCTCACTGATTTAGACAGACAGTGTCTCCAAGTCTAGGTCGGTTGCAAAAAGCCAAGAATACTCGCACTGGGTGTTGTGCTCACAAAAGTCCCCACAGTGAGGGAAAACGATGCTCCTCAGTGTCCCTAAGTTATTGAAAAGATGGTGGGCCTGGGGAGAGTCGAACTCCCAACCAACGGTTTAGGAAATCAGATTACCTTGTTGATGGGTTGTGAAAACTTTGGACTCTACTATATCGCTCAACAGGTTCCAAGAACTCTGATGTGAGCCGTTATGACTGGAGTTGAGTGGTTATGAGCAAGCAACTACTGCAAAACTACTGCACCCTTCCTGCATATTCCTCCGTTTCTAGCTTGAAAATACCCCAGGCTGCTTGGAAATACGGAGAACAGGCGGACTAAGACTGGTCGTAACTGAAGATTTGCCCGGCCCGGGCATCCATACTGAGAATGAACTTCTCGACGAGGTTTTCCACAGGACCGATATTAAGGTTCGCTATGGAGTGGAACGCGGACTCGACCAGGCTTATACTGTCGGAGTATTTTCCAAAATACCTCCGCCGCACGTTGCGAAGGATTTGTTTTCGAAACCAAACAACCTCGAACCGGAAAAAGTTTTCGAGCTCTTCGCGTCGATTTGAGCCGGCTCGTAGTGGTTGACACGTCACGCACACCCCAGGTTTCCATCCTAAGCAGAGGGGATTTAAGTCATGTACACCTACATATGCTGCCGCTGTAGGAATTGCACCGCCCAGATTGTGTTGGAAGACCGGGCTGACTCAGATACCCATGAACTCCACAGACCTCCCAGGCCGCGTGCGGGACGTGAGGTGTGTCCATATTGTCGAGCCGTGTTCGCACCCGAGAACTATTACGTTACGGAGAGTGGGACGCCTCTCTTGCTGCGGGCCTAAATAGACGGCCTTGCACTTGGAGCCGAGGTTTTGGGCGTCTGGGTCTAGTCCACAACACTGAATCCTAACTTCTGAATCAGGGGGTCAGCTATGACTGAAAAAATCGACTCAAACGCAGGCTATTTCCTGGCAGGGCTGGGTATTGGCTCGCTCATCGGTATCTTCTTCGCGCCGAAATCCGGTGAAGGAACTCGAGCATACCTATCGAAGAAGGTCAAGGAGGGGAGCAAAGACGCTCGGAAGAAGGCTCGGGAACTGAGAGCGCGTGCTGGAGACTTAGTCGATTCTGGAAAGGAATTGGTTAACCAGAAGAAGGAACAAATTGCATCGAAATTAAGCGAGGCCAGCCAAGACTACCTGCCGGAAAAATCGAAAGCGAAAGGCGTCTAGACGTAATCGTCGGGGCTTACCAGTTCGGTCGGTCTTTGTGGAACCTCATTCGAATCGGCCGTAGTCTTTCCTGCTGCCAGCCGTGCTCTGGGCATTCGAGTCTGCGCGGAAATTGCATAGCGCCGGGCACGGGCTTGGCTATGAGCTTCGCGCCACACTTTGGACATTTCGGCATTCCTTGTAGAGGAAGTCGCATCAATCTCCCACGGGGAGTCGAAGCGCTAGGCTGACTTGGGAAGCGGGTCGATGAATTTGTATTCGTCCGGGTCCCAAATGAAATAATCGCCGGGCTCTGTCGATGCCAGGCTGATGAGCCGCTTCTTGGCATCGTCGAGGTTGGCTGCAGCTTCTACCCAAGACAACGGAATCTCAGAGGTCTTTCTAAAAATGTTGTATGCCATCCCTTTGCACCCTCCTAGGGATGTCGTCAGCCACATTACACCCTATTAACCGTCTACGGTACAATAACGGCCCTCCGAACGACGAACTGTTCTAGGACGTTACCGAAATCCTGGTTTGTCGGCGGCTCGTCCGATTTCAGATCCTGTATTCGTGAAGCGCCTCGAATTTCGATTACGGGGGTGAGAGGTATAGCAGGTAGCTTAGCGAGAACCGCCTTGCGTTGCTCGGTAGCTTGGGTGAGAGTTAAAGAGCACTTAGGCACACACCCAGGAGAAAAATGTGGACTTCGTAACCAAGTTTGAAAAGGCACTGCGCAAGAGGTATCAGCACCTCAAGGCGGAGCTGGCGAAAATTGAACATCTGATTGACGCTTTTGAGAAGGGCGCGAAGCGCGGTGCCAAGCCGACCGGTCGAAGTAATTTATCGGCAGCAGGTCGCAAACGAATCTCGATGGCGCAAAAGGCTCGCTGGGCAAAGAGAAAGAAAGGGTAAGAAATCGTATTCCAGCTTAACGTCGCTAACCCTAATACCAAGCCCATGCTTGTAACACCATGGAGAAGTAACGTATGTCGTCCTCGGGGATTGCTATCGCGCCTTTGGACCTGAAGTCGCAGTTTCTCGATGGACTACACCCTTCTAACCGCAAGACCATCCTGTCGGCCGCGACACTGCGCCGATTCTCCGCTAATTCTGTAGCGACAAACCAAGGCCACCCCGCCGACTATTTTTTTCTGCTGACAAAGGGTAGTGCCAGATATTTCTTTGTAACAGACGATGGCAAGAAGCTTCTTTTGCGTTGGCTTGGACCAGGAGACGCCTTCGGTGGTCGGGCAGTCTTGTCAAGCCGTTCTTCTTATCTTGTAAGCACAGAAATGATAACGGACGGCTCGGCGTTGGTGTGGAACCGAACCGCAATCCGAAGCCTTGCCGAAAGGTTTCCTAGATTGCTCGAAAACGCGCTGTTAATGGCCTCAGACTATGTGACATGGCAACTCACCGCCCACATAGGGCTAGTCAGCCTCACCGCTCGACAGCGGGTCGCCCAAGTACTAATTACGCTTGGCCGTACGATTGGCAAAGAATCGCCGGGTGGCATTGTCCTCGATATCACGAATGAGGATTTGGGGAACGCTGCGAACGTCACTCCCTTCACTGTGAGCCGCCTGATTACCGAGTGGCAACGTGGCCGCGTCTTGGACAAGCGTCGAGGCAAAGTGGTACTCCGGTCGCCGGAACGCCTATACCTGAATACCATATAGCCTGGGCGCGGCTTTTCCTCTGCTGTCTTGCTTCGCAGTTGCGTTTAAGCAACCTCAAGATTGCTCGCGAGCAACGACGGGCTCACGCCTCTCATGTGATGCTGTTTTCCTCAGTAGTCAGTTCATACCATCTGTCCTCAATTGGTCTTGAACTCTAAATAGGAGCTAGCTATCAGCAAGAATTCTGTTGTGCGTATCCTGTTTGTAGATGATTTTGCTCCTTGGCGGCATCTCGTCATTGCGAAGCTCAGAGACAATTGTGGCTTGCGTATTGTTGGTGTTGTAGCAGATGGACTTGATGCGATTCAAAAAGCTCGCGAACTACAGCCGGATTTGATTTTGTTGGACATCGGATTGCCAAAGATAGGTGGAATTGCAGTCACTCGGCGACTTCTCAATGTTGCTCCCAACTCTAAGATACTCTTCGTGAGTCGAGACCTCGAACTTGGAACCGCTCAGGTAGCTCTCAATGAAGGCGGACACGGTTACGTAGTGAAGTCGGATGCTGACAAAGAACTCTTCGCCGCTATTGAAGCGGTCATGATGGGAAAGAGGTTTTTGAGTAGTCGATTGGTGAGCCAAGCTTCTGAGGATGAAGGGGATTCTCGAGGCACAGGCCAGCTCTGCAAAGCTACAATTTCACCGGCCACCCTTCTGTTGCTAAAGAAAAAAGTCGGTCGTTATCATGAGGCTGACTTTTATTCGGATGACTCTCTCTTTCTGGATAGATTTACTCGCTTCGTCGGCGCAGCTCTAAAGGACGGGAGTGTGGCTATTTTTGTCGGCACCACATCCCACAAAATCAGTCTTCTCGAGAGGTTGCACGCAGAGAGTCCAGAAAATCGTGCTGCTATTCAGCAAGGACGATACATTGCGTTGAACGCTGCGGAATTTCTCTCCACCTTTATGGTGAGCGACATGCCTGATACAGACCGGTTTATGAAAACCGTGGATGATTTGATTTCAACTGCGAGACAAAGACGGAACGGAGGGCATTTACGCGTCGCAGCCTGCGGCGAATGCGCGCACACATTGTGGGCGCAAGGAAACGCAGATGCAGCAATTCGGCTCGAAGAGCTCTGGAATGAAATTGCTAGGACATATAACGTCGATGTTTTGTGTGGATATTCATTGAAAGGCTTTCCGTGCGAGGAGAGTACCTACACAGTTCGTCGAATTTGTAACGAACACTCGGCCATTCATTCCTGGTGAGGTGGTCCTTCAGCAGCGGAGAATAGAGCCCCGCAGACTGCTCGGCCATACCGAGAACAGGCGGCCTGCGAGGTGGTGCTGAGAGCAGATTTCATGGAGGGTCTGGGAGATATGTTCTCTGGCACCGCGTTCTGGCATCCTCATGAGACACTATGGACACAGGAGCCTTGACGATGCGATTTGAGAAACCGAAGAAATCAGGACGCCCAGATTTTGCGGCTGGGCGAATCGCGGAACTTGAGCGACAACTAGCGACAGAAACGAACGAAACGAGAAAGAGTGAGTTACGAAACGAAATTAACGAGTGGCAACGAAGCCGACCACAACCCAGGCGCGATGGGGGAAAGTAGGAGACAGGTTACGAATGCTGAATGGTCCTGGTTGTTCCCAATCTAGTGTTCAGCCAGCCCTTTTCTTGGACTTGTCTACTGGCATCTCGTCGGGGCGGGGCGACGTACGACGTAAATGTCTTACGAGCTTGTCCGCTTGATTGGAATACAAGTAATAGTCGGACGATGGGTCGTTAGTCGCGAGTTCCTCTATTCGGTTCATGGCTTGTTCGAGACCTTCAACCGCTTCCAACCAGCGAGGGCTTCTCGGAGGGTCATCTTTGAAAATTTCGTACCTAATCGTATCGCGCATGACACACATCTCCCACCGTTGTGAGCTGGGAAGAAGAAGACAGTAGTCCGCTAGAATGACACTGTCAGGATGTAAAGAAAACTTTTCACTGATTCAGCATCAGAGTTGAGTTCCCGCCGAGTGTCGGTGTTTTGTCCCGGGTCATAACGAGAGGCGTGGCCCGCTTCCCAGAGAACCCCCAACACCAGTCACTGCCCGTCAACGGTATAAAGAGTTACGACCGGCCCCAATAGTACGAACTGTCCAGTACTGCCGCGTCATTAGTGTGCGCTGCGGCCGTCATAGTCATATCCTGAGGCTGGTCTTTGCATCTCGAGTCCGAAAATCTGCCAGCCCAAGTTTGCTCCGTTCTAATTCCTCTTCCTTATCTGAAGACCTTCATACGCCAGATAAACTCCTATGACAAATGCGACCGCGCTTACCCACATCGGAACCTGCCAACCAGCGACAATCACCTGCCATTTGAAGACGAGCCGTGAGGCGTGAACGACCGCTACGATGAGAAAAATTGTGCCGGCCAATCGGGAAAACCCACCCTTGCTCATCTGTCGTCACCTCCCGCGCGGATGAGGGAATTTCCTTGGACGAATTGTACTCCGTTCCATGCTAGTGCGGAATTGAAGCGTCCCGATTGACCCTAGACTAGTTGGAGTTGGGGCACGATAGGAACGGGTTCACATCTGTAGTGCTTTATACCCGGCGATAGAGCACGTAGGTCAAGCGGCCGTGTAGCCAAGCTTCTCCGGTGACCGCGTCGTGCCTGCTATCAACGGATTCACTGAGCACATGTACGTAGTCACCCCCGAGACGAATCATCTCCTGTCCCAGACGCATGCGGACTTGCGCCATCAAATCTTCATAACATTGAGTCCACAACTCGTCGCGGTGAGCCAGCGTTCCGGGTACATGGCTGCTGGCCGCCTCAATTACATGCTCCCCAATTGCCTCCGCGCCGAGTGGCGGCAGGTCGTGATGCCAATAAATGGTCTTGCGGCCGTTACCGACCATATCGTTTCTCGTTAATTTCAAACGCACACGAAACAGCCCGATTAGTTGTGTGCTTACGCTTCGTTTGCTATATCCGGCATCTTACTGTGGATTTTGGTCGTTTTCGTTCCAAAACACCTCGGCCTGTGCGCCAATACCGAGGAAAGAAGGTGTCCGAAGTCGTTGTCGCCGGGAATTACGGTCATCGGCAAGGGCGTCTCTTTTCGAAGTCTTGGACTACAGCAAACTTCCGATAGCCGTAACCATTTCGTGAGACGAGAATTGAGTAGGCTCGGCCTCGGATAGGTCTGGAGGGGCTCCTCCGAACCAGATAGGCCGCAGGTCCGCACCTACGGCCCGCATTCGAGACCGGGCCTGAATAGACCGCTGGCTGCTCGGGAACTGCGGAGAATCGAAGGCGTACACTAAAGCTGCGGTGATTGTAGATTCTAGATTTCTGGTCCTCTTGTTGTCTTCTGCCCTTGTACCTCGCAGTTGCGCTGAAGCAGGTTCAAGGTTGCTCCAGCGCAACGACGGATTCGCGCCTCTCATGGGATGCTGTTTATTCGGCATCCAGTTCACTGCCATCGCTTCGTCAATTTGGTCTTGAACTCTAAATAGGAGAAGCCCATCAGTAATCATTCCCTCGTCCGTATCCTCCTGGTAGACGATTTTGCTCCTTGGAGACGCTTCGTTATTGCGAAGCTCAGGGAAAACAAGAAGTTGCGAATCGTCGGTGTTGTGTCAGATGGGCTCGAAGCGATTCAGAAAGCAGGAGAACTTCAGCCAGACCTGATTTTATTAGACATCGGGCTGCCAAAGTTAAATGGGATGGTGGCGGCCCGACGAATTCGGAATGTCGCTCCCAATTCCAAAATACTTTTCCTGAGCCAAGAGTTGGATTTAAGTGTCGCGCAGGCCGCTCTCAATGAGGGTGGACACGGTTATGTCGTTAAGTCGGATGCTGACAAAGAATTGTTCGTAGCTGTAGAGACGGTAATGCAGGGGAAGAAGTTTATGAGTCACCGGTTGGCGAGCGCAGCTTTAGCAGGCTATGTGGAATTGTCAAGCACCGGCCATCTTCAGGGAGAGGCTACCCCATCGCCGCTCCTCCCTCTATTGGTGAAGAAAGAGGTCGGTCGTTGCCATGAGGCTCACTTCTATTCGGATGACTCGCTTTTCCTCGACGGATTTACTCGCTTTCTTGGCGCAGCTCTAAAGGCGGGAAATGCGGCTGTCTTTGTGGGAACCGCACCCCATAGAATCACGCTTCTCGAAAGGCTGCACGCAGAGAGCCCAGAAACTCGTGCCGCCATTCGTCAAGGAAGGTATGTCGGATTCGACGCCGCTGAATTTCTCTCCAATTTCATGGTGAGTGATATGCCTGACACGGGCTGGTTTCTGAAGGTTGTGGACGACTTAATCATGACGGCGAGAAAGGGCGATAAGGAAGAGGACTTGCGCGTCGCAGCCTGCGGCGAATGCGCGCACACATTGTGGGCGCAAGGAAAGGCCGACGCAGCGATTCAACTTGAGGAGCTCTGGAACCAAATTGCCAAGACATACGATGTCGATATTCTGTGTGGATATTCGTTGGAAAAGCTTCAGTACGAGGAAGACAGTTACACCTTTCGCCGAATCTGCGAAGAACACTCAGCCGTGCATTCATTGTAAGGGAGTCGCATCAATCTTCCCCGGGAAATCGAAGCGCTAGGCTGAATCGAGAAGCGGTTCGATGAATTTGTATTCATCCGGGTTCCGCCCGGCCCGCTGGTACCAGTAATCGGCATTCGAGGCATTACCCTCCTTGCGATGAAGGTAGGCATGGACGGCCATGCCGTCTGAGGATTCCAATTCATCTACCAGTGCGTGGGCGCGGGCCCAGTCCCCTTTTGCATCCCACCACAAAGCCGCAAGCGGAGCTGGTAGCCAACTAGGTGGTGCCTCTTCCACAACCGATGCTCTGAATTCTTCGGGGGTCATATTGCCCTCCGGTCCTCTGTTGCACGAAAACTCAAAACTACCGCAGGAGCCCATTCCGAGCACGACGTTTTGGCCAGGGTTTAGGTATTCCCTGCATCCCGCTCGGCTGCGTTGGCCCTAGCAGCCGCCATCTCCGCTGAGAGGCATTTAACCAAGCTGGTGAGCAAGCGCAAGCTCTTCACGCGGAGGCCTGTTTCTCGCTGCCAGCCATGCT
>DATIYC010000130.1:0-26032 GCA_035517955.1 Candidatus Acidiferrales bacterium
GTGTTCTTGACCGATAAACCTTGAACGTTCGACAGACTCAGAAGGCTCGTTTTTGGTTTTGAGTACTAGAGACCGAGGGCGTAGGGGGTTTGATATCTAGACGAAGCTGCCGCGCTGAGCGATCTTCTTTCATGGTCAGAATGAACGGCCGTAACTCTTCCATGAATCCAATCACCCTCAACGACAACTCGATGCCCCTTCTTTCGCAACTCATGCCTAACGTGCGACGGAATTCTTCCCTCCAAGTACAACACGCCCGGATGCGCGTCGTGAGGGTAGAAGGAACTGGGAAAGTGAGAGTTGTAGAAGGTTGGGGCGTCGATTGATGCTTGCAGATTCATACCGAATTCTACGAAGTTTAGGAAGAACTGCAATGTCCACTGGTCCTGCTGATCACCACCTGGAGTCCCGAAAGCCATGAAGGGTCGATGGTTTTTTGTAATTAGCGTTGGAGTGAGAGTCGTCCGGGGCCTCTTCCCCGCGGCTATGCAATTGGGATGACCATTATCTAACGAGAACATTTGCCCACGCGTACCTAACGGAAATCCTAAGCCGTCAATGATAGGTGAACTCTGAATCCAACCTCCGCTAGGTGTCACGGAAATCATGTTTCCCTGAGAATCGACTACGTCGAGATGAGTCGTGTCCCCATGAAGGACTCGTGCCCGGCTGCTTGAGCGGGAGAAATTGTCGTCTTTGAGGTTGAGTGAAGCTTTCGTCATGTTGATGAGTTTCCTTCGTTTCCTAGCGTAATTTCGTGAGAGGAGTCGTTTCATGGGGACACGTGCGAACAAAGGATCCCCGTAGTACCTCTCCCTGTCGGCGAATGCGAGTTTTGATGCCTCAGTCACCAGATGAATGTATTCCGAGGAATTGTGCCCGATCTTAACTAAATTATACTCTTCAAGCAATCGAAGTTGTTGCAGAAACACTGGCCCCTGTGACCATGGGCCGCATTTGTGGACGGTGAACGTTTTGAAATCTATCTGGGCAGGAGTTTCGATTCTGGTTTCATAATCGGCGAGGTCATCCAGCTCGATGAGTCCAACGTGGTGCTCTCCGGTTGAGTCTAAAATTGGATTGTTCGAAGTGAAGTCAACGATTTTCCTCGCGACGGGTCCCGAGTAGAAATAGTCTCTGGCCGCTTGTAAGCCGAGTTTACGATCCCTTCCTACCTTCTTCTCGGCATTCGCGAGTTTCCGCATTGTAGTGGCTAGGTCCCTTTGTAAAAGGACTTGGCCGATCTTTGGCGCTTTTCCTTTTGGCAAGTAGATCTTTGCAGTTGTTGGCCACTGTTTGATGTAGAGGCGTGCGTTCGACTGGATGTTTGCTTGAAGGGTTGGGTAAATAGGGAAGCCGTGCTCGGCGAGGCGAATCGCGGGAGCGATTGCCTGACTAAGGCGCATAGTGCCGAATCGGCTTAGTAGCGTGATCCATACGTCGAATGAGGCGGGTATTGTCGCGGGCAGAAATCCGTCTCCGGGAATCGAGTTGATTCCATTTTTCCTGAAATATCCTAGTGTTGCATTCCTAGGAGCGGTGCCTTGTCCTGAAATGGCGAAAACGTCTCTGTGCTTCGCTGAGTATAGTAATACTGGAGCTTCTCCTCCTATGCCGTTCATATGCGGTTCGACAACGTGTAAGGCAAGACCTACTGCCGCGGCCACATCGAACGCGTTGCCCCCAGCTAGCAGAATTTCGAATCCGGCTGTGGTAGCGAAGTAATTAGATGAAGCAATACAACATTTTGTTCCGCGGATTATGGGCCTAGTTTCAGACAAACGTCAACCTGCTTGCGGTGCGCCTAGACTACTCGTTTTCCTGTTGTTTCACTGTTTTTTCTCGAACGGCTGCCTGGGCTGCGACGAGACGGGCTACTGGCACTCGATATGGTGAGCAGCTGACATAATCGAGGTGGAGGCGGTGGCAGAACTCGACTGAACTTGGCTCTCCGCCATGTTCTCCGCATATTCCAACCTTAAGCCTAGGGTTACTGTTTCTTCCGGCGTCAACAGCCAGACGCATCAGCCTTCCAACGCCTTTCTGATCTAGTACTTCAAAAGGATCTGCCGGGAGTATTTTCTTGTCTACGTAGTCCTTCAAGAATTTGGCTTCTGCGTCGTCGCGGCTGAAGGCGAATGTTGCTTGGGTGAGGTCGTTGGTGCCGAAGGAGAAGAAATCGGCATGGGTTGCGATCTCCTCCGCGGTTAGGGCGGCGCGTGGAACTTCGATCATCGTACCTACTTTGTAATCGACCTTGCCACCTCTTTCTAGCATGACTTTATCCGCTGTCTCAATTACCTTCTTTCTGAGAAATTGAATTTCGTTTGCCTCCCCAACGAGTGGCAGCATGATTTCAACATGGACGTTAACCCCTTCTTTCGAGAGTTCACAGGCTGCCTCGAATATGGCTCCGACCTGCATTTCATAGATTTCGGGATGGCTGATGGCAAGTCTACAACCGCGGTGGCCGAGCATCGGGTTGTGTTCGGAGAGAGTTATGACTTTCTTGAGCATTAGTTCCTTAGACTCAAGTAGTTCCGTGCTCGCTCCAGTTGCCCTCAAAGATGACACCTCAGCCACTAACTCATCATACCTGGGCAAGAACTCGTGCAGGGGGAGATCGAGTAGCCGTATTGTAACGGGGAGATCACGCATGCTTCTGAAAATCTGTTTGAAATCGTCTTTCTGTAGGGGCCTCAGTTTCTTTAGAGCGTTCGCCCTGTCTTCATCCGTGGCTGAGAGTATCATCTCTTGCACTATGGGTAATCGATCTTGTGCGTTGAACATGCGTTCAGTTCTACAAAGGCCGATTCCTCCTGCGCCGAATTGTCGTGCGGTTTGTGCTCCCTCCGGTGTGTCTGCGTTGGCCCGCACACCAAGTTTGCGAATTTCATCTGCCCAATCTAGCAATTGTTGGGCGTGAGAGCTGAGTTTTGGTTCGACTGTTGGTGCGATGCCGACCAGAACGTTCCCCGTCGTTCCGTCTATGGTAATGATGTCGTTCTTTTTGACGGTGTTCCTTCGCGTGCTGAACGTTTCGGCGGAGGAGTCGATTTTTATTTGTTCGCATCCAACTACCGCAGGTTTGCCCATGCCGCGCGCAACTACTGCCGCATGAGAAGTCATTCCTCCTCTGCTAGTGAGTACACCTCTCGCAGCAATCATTCCGTGAATGTCCTCAGGCGTCGTCTCCTCCCTAACTAGAATGACGCTTTCTCCTTCCGTACCTAGTTGATGGGCCTCATCAGTGTCAAAGATCACGCGCCCTGTGGCTGCTCCGGGGGATGCCGGGAGACCTGTCGCGATAGGCTTGGCCTCGAAACTTGGATCAATCTGCCTGTGAACGAGTTGTTCTAGGTGTGTGGGTTGCACGCGCAACAGTGCTTCTTCTCTCGTAATTCGCCCTTCCTTTACGAGGTCTCCAACGATTCTTATCGTTGCCGAGGCGCTACGCTTTCCAGAGCGGGTCTGTAGCAGGAACAGCCGTCCCTTTTCAATAGTGAATTCGATATCCTGCATATCCTTGAAGTGTTCCTCGAGGATCCTGCAAACGTCACGCAATTCCCGATATGCTTCAGGCATTTCCTTCTCAAGTTCAGCAATCGGTTTGGGGGTTCGAATTCCCGCTACGACATCTTCTCCTTGAGCGTTAGTTAGGTATTCGCCGAAGAAGACAGGTTCCCCAGTTGAGGGATTGCGGGTGAAGCATACTCCTGTCGCTGAATCGGGGCCCTGATTTCCGAAGACCATGGTCTGTATATTTACGGCAGTTCCGAGTGTATCGGGAATCTTGTTTGCCTGACGGTAAACTATTGCCCTACGGCCGTTCCATGACTCGAAGACAGCAGAAACCGCCATCATGAGTTGCTCGGTTGGGTTATCCGGGAAGACTCTTTCTGCACGTTGTCTCACAATTTCCTTGAATTCCTTGACGATAGTCATCAATGTCTTAGAGTCGAGTTCGGTATCCGATTTTACGTTCAGACTCGCCTTGTGTTTAGTGAGCACGTCCTCGAAAGCTTCTCCCTGCACACCAAGCACGACTTTTCCGAACATCTGAATGAAACGCCTGTATGCATCGTAGGCGAACCTCTCGTCGCCTGTCTGTTTGATAACGCCCTGAACGGTCTTGTCGTTGAGGCCAAGATTCAGGACGGTGTCCATCATGCCGGGCATCGATATTGGCGCGCCTGATCGCACAGAGACGAGGAGAGGAGTTTCGCTTCCTCCAAATACCTTTCCTGTCTTCGATTCTAGAATTTTGAGTTTGGAGAAGATCTCCTGTTCTAGTCCGCTTGGGAATTCTTTATGAGAACTGTAGTAGTTGCATGCTTCAGTCGTCACAGTAATACCTGGTGGGACGGGGAGCCTGAGGCTGACCATTTCAGCTAAGTCTGCTCCTTTACCTCCAAGCAGATTCCTGAGCTTGGTGTTCCCTTCCTCGAAGAAATACACGTACATCTTCTCACTAACCTAATCGATCGGCGACTTCCCATCGAGCATATTAAAGCGGTTTCTCGGGTCGAAGCTGAACTGCGCGAGGGATGTCCAGCGAAAATTTGAGGGTTAGAGAACGTTGAGATTCGACGTGTGGACAATGGATTGGGCGCAAAGTGGTCACGAACCTTGTAAGGTTGGTATATACCGTAGGTAGATATTACTTATTTCAGCTTTTTTTGCTCGAACCGTACTACACGAATAATGTCAGAAGGATTGAGTGAAACAATGCCAGGAGAACTAATGCTTTGGTTCGAACAGATCAAGAAGGAAGATGTACCTCTCGTAGGCGGAAAATCTGCTAGCCTCGGTGAGATGACATCAAAAACTAAGGTCCCTGTCCCTTACGGCTTCGCACTAACTGCGGACGCCTACAGGCTCTTTGTAAAAGAGAATAAGCTTGAGGAAAAGATCGCAACGACGCTAAGTCGTTTGAAGGACCCGAACGATACTGCGACGCTCCAAAAGGTTGGTGCTGAAATCAGAAACCTGATGGTTTCATCACCTGTGCCGAAGACGCTGGAGAAGCTTATCGCTAAATCGTATCAGGAATTGAGCGATCACGAGCATGTTAAGAACCCGTTCGTGGCGATTAGAAGCTCTGCCACAGCAGAAGACCTGCCCGACGCAAGCTTCGCAGGCCAACAGGAAACCTACCTGAACATAACTGGAATCGAGGCGGTAATTCAAAGCGTAAAAGAATGCTACTCAAGCCTCTTCACAGATCGAGCAATCTTCTACAGAGTGCAGAAAGGCTTCAACCACATGGACGTAGCACTATCGGCAATAGTCCAGATGATGTGCTACTCCGAATCCAGCGGAGTCATGTTCACCATGGATCCAACCAACGGAGACGAATCCCTCGTCCTAGTTGAGGCTTCGTACGGTTTGGGCGAATACGTTGTGAAGGGTTCAGTGACCCCTGATGATTATTATGTGGACAAGGGTACTTTGAAAATTATCCGAAAGAACATCCCTACAAAGACAATCATGCTTGTCCGGAAACCGAACGGCGGAACAGAAGAGAAACAAGTACCACCAGAACTAAAGGACCGACAAGTCATCACCGACGAACAGGCGATGGAGCTTGCAAAATATGCCCTCACCATCGAGAAACACTACGGACGCGCAATGGACATCGAGTGGGGCCTTGACACTCAAACAAGAAAAATGCTTATACTTCAAGCTAGACCCGAAACCGTCTGGTCACTCAAGAAGAGCCCAATCGAGAAAACCGCTCCCCTAGTAACGGAGAAGAAGATCCTACTCAAGGGACTACCGTCATCACCGGGATTAGGAGCGGGCAAGGCACACGTAATTTTGTCAGTGGAGAATGTGAGCGAGTTCCAAAACGGCGAGATCCTCGTTACAGAGATGACCACGCCCGACTGGGTTCCCACAATGAAGAAAGCGAAAGCAATCGTCACAGACGCAGGAGGAATGACATGCCACGCTGCAATCGTCAGCCGCGAACTCGGAATCCCATGCATAACGGGTACTAAGAATGGCACCCAGACGATTCAGAGCGGTCAAGAGGTAACCGTAGACGCAAAGATGGGAGTTGTATACCAGGGAATCGTACTGCAAGCCGCAGAAGCCGAAGTTAGACCTCAGCCATCTGCGGATGGATTGGCATCATTCAAAGACCCAACCGTAACTGGAACTAAGATTTACGTGAACTTGGGTGAACCTGAGTTAGCAAATAGAATCTCTCAGCTCCCAGTTGACGGCGTTGGCTTGCTTAGAATGGAGTTCATAGTAAGTGATCACGTAAAGAAACATCCGCTGTACCTCATTGAAAGCGGGCATCCGGAGGAATTCGTCGATAAACTCGCCGCTGGCCTCGAAACAATTTGCAGAGCATTCCACCCGCGCCCAGTGGTGCTGCGATTCAGTGATTTCAAGACAAACGAGTACGCAAAGCTTGAGGGCGGAGAGAAGTTTGAGGGAAGCATCAAGGAGGCCAACCCACTGATTGGGTGGAGAGGCGCAAGCAGGTATACCGACCCACGCTACGAGGCGGCATTCAGACTGGAGATTGATGCGGTTAAGAAAGTTCGAAATGAAATGGCCCTGAAGAACTTGTGGTGCATGATCCCCTTCAACCGAACAGTAAACGAATTCGTAAAGGTCAGAGAACTACTACGCGAACAAGGACTGGTGCAGTCAGATGACTTCAAGCTCTGGATCATGGCGGAGATACCAAGCAACATTTTCCTGGCTGATGAATTCTGCAAGGCGGGTGCCGATGGATTCTCAATCGGCAGCAACGACTTAACGATGCTAATACTAGGAGCTGATAGAGACAACGAGGTACTAGCACCGCTGTTCGATGAACGAAACTTAGCTGTCAAACGAGCCATCAAAGAACTCATCGAAACAGCCCACTCGTACGGAAAGACGGTAAGTATCTGCGGCCAGGCTCCAAGCGTCTACCCCGACTTCGCAAAGTTCCTTGTCGAAGCAGGCATAGACAGCATGTCAGTCAACCCAGACGTAATAGTACACACCCGAAGAATGGTAGCCCAAGTAGAACAACGCATAGTCTTGGACGCCGCACGCATGAAATGCTCAGAAAAGCAAGCTTGATCTAAGCAGTAACTAGGACACGGCTAGCCTACGGCTGGCTGTGCCCTACCTACACGTTTTTGGTAAGTTTTCTCTCATTCACCATTAAGAGAGCGTAATACAATTAAATGACAGATAGTAATACGTTAGAGCCATGAAACGCCGCTTCAGTATGACACTTGACCCTTCACTAATGCATAAGATCGACCTGCTAGTAGATGGCACTAGGTTCACTAACCGTTCGCAAACGGCAGAATTTCTGCTCAAGTTAGGCGTGGAACAATTCCGACCCGAGAGAACAGCGTTAATCCTCTGCGGCGGCCTTGAATCGCGCGTAAAACCCACAACCTTCTCCACCCCAAAACCACTGCTACCAATAGGCTATCAACCACTCCTCGAATATCAAATCGAGTACCTCAAGCGATACGAATTCGACCGCATAATTCTAGCCATAGGATTCCTGCAAGAACAAATCGTACGTTACCTAGATGAGCACAAACTTGGCATCCGGCTACGCTATAGTTTCGAGAAAGAACCATTGGACACAGGAGGGGCAATCAAGAACGCAGAACTCATGATAAGCTCAGACTTCCTCGTACTCAACGGTGACGTGATATTTTCAGGCCTAGACTTAGACAAACTCATCTACGCCCACAAGAAATCCGAATCACTCGCGACAATAGTTCTTGCTAAGTCAAGAACTCCAACGAGGTTTGGAGCAGTCGAGCTTGACGCTGACAATAAAGTTGTCAGTTTTGTAGAGAAGCCGCACAAGGCGCACTCCGGTGAAACTTGGGTGAACGCCGGCGTTTATGTCATCCGCCCTAACGTATTCAGCAAAATTGCGAAGGGAAAACGCACTTCCCTAGAACTTGACGTAATTCCGAAACTGATGCGGGATGGGTCAATATTCGGCTACCAGCACGAGGGGTACTGGGCCGATGTTGGAACCCCAGAGGACTACCTACGAGTGCAAAAGGACCTCCTAACAGGGGCATTCAAGCCACAGGAAACGCCAACCAATCCGTGAAATCTCTCTACCCAAAACTGTCTACCCTCAATGAAAACTATGACAATAGCGATATCCTTCTTTTCAGGTCCTTGAAGACCTCTGACGAGTGATTCCCGTCAACCCGACTTGAGAACGCCGTCTTCGCCTCACTGTCACTAGATATTGGCACTGGTGCTTTTTCTCCAACAAGGAGTTCGAACAATTTCTGCCAAGCCCCAGGCGTCTCGGTTGGGAGAGCGACGCTCGCGAGAGTTGCAGCGGCCATCGTCCACGTGCGTGCGACGTTTGCTTGATTGTAGCCGCCTCCTCCGAAAACCACCAGGCGACCTTCTGCTACCTCATGGGCCAAATCGTGCATGCTTTGTATTACGTCGACGTAGGCTTTGCTAGTAAGTTGTAAGTGAGCTAAGAGATCATTTGCGTGTGCATCTGCGCCGCACTGAAGAAGCAGGATTTTTGGTTTGTAGTTGCGAACCACCGTTGGGACGATTTGGTGGAACAGGTTTAGGAATAGTTCGTTTCCGGTAAAGGGTAGTAGGGGTACATTGATCTTGAACCCGGAGCCAGCCTCTTCTCCAATCTCGTTTGCGTAGCCTGTTCCCGGAAATAGGTGGTGGCCGTCCTCGTGAAAGTCTACATCTAGGACTCCGGCGTCGGAATAAAACCCGTACATCACGCCGTCCCCGTGATGTGCGTCGATGTCGAGGTAGAGAATTTTCTCAATCGAGTATTTCTTCTTGATGTACGCGATTGCTACTGCGGGGTCGTTGAATATGCAGAAGCCAGAGGCGCGGTCACGATGAGCGTGGTGTAAGCCACCTGAAATGTTCATTGCATGTGTGACTTCGCCTGTCATGACCATGTCTACGGCTTTCAGCGAGGACCCTGTTGCGAGGGCGGAGGATTCGTAGCATCCCTTGAAAGCAGGAGTGTCTCCCATGTCAAGGTAGCCGGTGCCAACGTCGCTAGCCGTCTTGACGAAGTCAAGATAAGCCTCCTCGTGGAATAGCGACAGCTCGTCTCTGCTAGCCGGTCGCGGATCGACGACTTTCACGTTTCCGGCTGATAGCAGGTTGGTGGCGCGCATGAGCTCGTAAGTGAGCTTGAGCCTTGTCGGCTTCATAGGATGGGTTGGGCCGAAGTCGTATTGCTGAAATGCGTCGCTGTATACTACGCCGAGCGTCTGGGTCACTGGATGTACCTCGCCATTGACCTGTGTATTGTTTGGGTGGTTTCAGTTTGTTATGGTTTTGGGAGCCGATTTGCATCCACCCAAACTTAAATAATCCATACGTAATATCGGATGCTGGTGCAATAGGATGCTTCACTCACCCAGTACCCTAAACGTTACGCTAACGGAGAAGGCTGCTTCCAAAGTCAAAGATGCGCTAAGCAAACAGAGCAACAAGGGCGCAGGCTTACGACTATACGTATCCGGTGGTGGGTGCAGCGGATTTCAGTACGGGCTAGCCTTCGACGACAAGAACGACGGCGACCACGTAATTGAATCGCATGGCGTCATTTTACTCGTTGACGAGCAAAGCGCACAGTACCTTGACGGTTCATCCGTAGACTACGTTGAATCGGTTATGGGAGAAGGATTCCACGTAGAGAACCCCAACGCAACAGAAACCTGCGGCTGCGGACACTCCTTCAAACCTAAGTAACCTACCTCATCCATATTCACGTTAGTTCTTACTCGTAAGCAGAACGTGACCCTGCATTAGCAAGGTTCTATGGTCGACGGTGGTTTCGAAGTTATTGCGTAGGCTACCCAAGTTACGCCAGACACCTCACCTGTAATCCGATTACTCATCTCCTCCAGAATCTCGGCTGGAATACGCGCCCAATCTGCAGTCATACCATCGAGCGAAGTAATGATTCGAACAGTCACTACGTGCCCGAGTTGCCTGTGGTCACCCAACACCCCAACAGCCCTGTCATCCCCAACCATAGCGAACGCCTGCCAGACCGAGTCGTAAAGCCCATGACGGGTAAGCACATCCTCAACAATCCAACTAGCATCACGACAGATACGCAACTTCTCCTCAGTGACCTCCCCGATCACACGGACCGCCAATCCCGGGCCCGGAAAAGGATGTGTAGAAACTATTGCGTCAGGTACGTGCAATTCAGCGGCGATCTTGCGCACCTCGTCTTTATACAGGAATTTCAGGGGTTCGATAATACTGAAGGTTGACCATTCAGGGATACCTCCAACATTGTGGTGGGTCTTGATTCGAGAGGCAGGACTACCTGTTCCGGCACTCTCGATCACATCCGGGTACAATGTTCCCTGAGCAAGCCATCGAAAGGCTCCAAGCTTCGAACTCTCCTCGGTGAAAACCCTGATGAACTCTTCCCCGATAATCTTGCGTTTCGTTTCAGGATCCACTATGCCCTTCAATTTCCGAAGGAAACGCTCCGACGCGTCTACGTAATGCAAATTCAGCTTTAGGTCGTCCCTGAGGACTTTCAGAATTATTTTCTCTTCATTCTTTCTTAGCAATCCATGGTTGACGAAGATACAAGTTAGATGTTCGCCCACGGCCTTCTGAAGTAGCACTGCTGTCGTCGTTGAGTCCACGCCTCCGCTAACAGCAGTGAGAACTCTCTCATTACCTACCTTAGATCTAACCTGGTCTAAGGTTGTATCGACGATCGAGCGCGAGTTCCAGTTAGGCTGACAATTTGATATCGCTGTGGCAAAGTTCTTGATGATTTTTATTCCATTTTCAGTGTGTGCGACTTCAGGATGAAACTGGACGGCATATAATTTGCTGGAAAGATTACGTATCGCCGCTGTTGGGCAATTCTCCGAAGTTGCGATTACTTCGAAACCCTCGGGTAGAGCCTCCGCGTAATCTCCATGGCTCATCCAAGAGATTGTCCGTTCCTTAACTCCCTTGAACAGGTCGGAAGTGTCCTTGACCTCAAGCATTGTTTTGCCGTATTCGTGGCGGTTGGTGGCTTTGACGTGGCCGCCTAGTAGCTCGACCATGAGTTGAAGGCCGTAGCAGATTCCGAGTACTGGCAAGCCTAAACGGAATATACCCGGATCACACCGGGGAGCACCAGGGTCGTAGACGCTGGCAGGTCCGCCCGATAGTACGATGCCTTTGGCGTTGAGCTTGAGGATTTCTTGTGGATTAGCTGAGTAGGGTAATAGTTCCGAGTATACTTCGCATTCTCTTATGCGTCGAGTAATTAGATGCGAATACTGGCCACCGAAATCTAAGACTGCGATCAGTTCTTGGGACAACGCCCATCAGCATTGATTATAGTATTGCTTAGATTAACGTTACCAGTTAGCCTCTGCGCCAAACCCATCCGATGAGTAACGTCACAGGTATCTTTTCGGCCATTATCGATGTAGCGTTCAACTAAAACGAATCGTCCCTCCCCCTCAAATTCATATGCGCTCACGCAATCAAGATTATGAATTGTTTATTCGATCGTTGTAACGGGCAAACATGGCCTTTAATGCGGGTATTCGCAGAACCTCCTTGAACATTGGAGGCACGAATGACGTTAAGGCGATGGCTTCGTCAAAAACTCAATCTACAAAGCCAAGAGCGAGACACAAACACCTCTTCTGAAGCACTACTAGCATGTCCGAGCTGTGGTTCACCAATCTCGCAGACGATTACATCAGGCGAGGAAATCTCTCATAACTCAGAGACGTGCCGGCTCGTTAACCTAGTACTGGCGGAGTTGGGGATCAGTTTCGGAAGTTTTGGACAGATGATCCGCGTTGAGATATACCCCGGCGCGGGACCCCTGAGGGGCTTCTACTTCACTGCGGACCCATACACGATTCACATATCCGAGGGCGCGTACGCCGACTATAGAGAGTACATCATATTTCACGAAACCAAACACCTAGTCGACTGCCTCACGCGAGGACACAGTGAAGAAGTGACTCCGGACCAATTCGCCCGATACTTATGTACAAAATACGGGTATCGAATCCCAGCTGATAATCCGGGCCCAGGTATTTCCTACGCGTAAGAGCTTACTTTAGCGGCCAGTTGATCCTTCGGAAGGATTCCCACTACACGGTCCACTTCCTGACCATTCTTCATGATCAGTAAAGTAGGAATTGCCATTACGCCAAATTTCTGAGCCGTCTCCGGATTTTCATCCACGTTCAATTTTCCAAAAACAACTTTACCGCTGTACTCCTTAGCCATCTCGTCCACCATTGGGGCGATAGCCCGGCATGGAGCACACCATGCAGCCCAACAGTCAACAACAACCAACGGGTAACTCTTCACAGTCTGGTCGAAGTTTCTATCGCTGACAACGATTGGTTTCTCAATATTCGGAGTCGACACTTGACTCATCATCTCACGCATTTTTCTTTCTCGAATTTGCTCGAGTTCATCCATGGCGGGAACCTCGAACAACGTTCACGGTAGGAAGTTTCGTTATAAACCTACCCTGCAACTAACCCACTCGAATTTCCACAAAACAAAACGAGTGTTGTGAAATCCTAGCCGCTGTTCTAGTCAAACTTAAAGAACGGCTCTAACGCTACTAATTTCATTACCGTGGTTTTTTTGCCATTAAACTTTGAATTCACAGAGGAGCAGGAACTATTCCGACGAACAGTTCGCGAGTTTGCTAGCAAGGAAATCGCGCCCAAGGTCAG
Source organism: Candidatus Acidiferrales bacterium (assembly GCA_035517955.1). GTDB lineage: Archaea > Thermoproteota > Bathyarchaeia > 40CM-2-53-6 > 40CM-2-53-6 > FEN-987. Next base: position 12,735 of record DATIYC010000130.1, read on the forward strand.
AGAGTATGAGCGGAAGAGGGAATTTCCCTGGAACGTTTACCGTAAAATGGGAAGCGCTGGGCTGCTGGGGTTGCGGTTCGCAAGGGAATACGGAGGTCAGGACGCGGACGCGACTACAATGGGTGTTCTCGTAGAGGAAATGGGACGCGCCGGCTGGCAAATTCCAAGCGACATCATGGGCGAAATCTTACAACTGAACGACCCTGAAACGTTGAAGAAGGAATGGCTTCCAGCCATGGCGAAGGGAGAGCGAATGCTTGGCGTCGCAAATACAGAACCATCAACGGGATCCGACGCCGCAGCCATAACAATGCGTGCGACTCGTAACGGTGACAATTACGTTCTGAATGGTGAGAAGCAGTACATCACCGGAGTCATGGAAATGGGCGCCTACTGCTTCCTGGCCAAGACCGATCAAGAAAAGGGAGCTAGGGGCGTTAGCATGTTCTTCGTCGAAATGAGCACGCCTGGGATTGAGAAGTATGAGCTAGACGCGCTTGGTTGGAAGTTGTTCTCATTCGGCGGCCTCGTGCTAAAGAACGTCACAATCCCTGCAGCCAATCTGATTGGAGAAGAAAACCGTGGATTCACCTACGTCATGGAAACATTTGACCTCATGCGAGCACTCATCGCAATCTGGGCCATCGGTTTAGCGGAGAGCTCACTTGACGAATGCATAGAATACACGAAGCAACGAACCGCTTTCGGACGACCAATTGCCAAGTTCGAGTCAGTTCAATCCCGAATTGTAGAAGGGTATACGAAGCTGGAAGCAGCGCGGCTCTTGTCCTACAGGACTTTGTGGTTGAAAGATCAAGGAAAGAAAATTACGAAGGAATCTGCCATGATCAAATGGTACGTCCCGCAACTTTGCTTCAAGATAGTGAACGATTGTTTGCAGAATCGTGGAGCATTAGGCTTTACGACTCTGTGTATGGATGAGTATAGGTTGAGGGAATTGAGGGGAGCTATGATTGGGGACGGAACTATGGACATTAACAAGATAGTGGTTGCGCGAGAGTTGCTAGGCAGAGAGTTTCTCCCGTATCGTTGAGGATAGAGGGTCCTGGTGGATCGCTTAGCGCTAAGCGATCAGACCTTACTATTTCCCTTCACTGACGATGGTAGTGAGGGTGGAGCGGATCTTGTCTAGTCGTCGTACTTTCCAAGTTATGACTTCCTTGAGCCGATCCATTGAGTCGGTTTGTATCTTGGCGACGACGTCGTAGACGCCATAGACGAAGTATGATTCCTTGACCTCAGGCACCTGGCGTAGACTCTTGAGAATCTCATTCTCTGATCCCGCGTCAATATTCATAAAGACGAAAGCCATTGGCATTAAATCAGACCCCAGTTACGATAGCGCGATGACCATTATGAGATTATCCCCACAAACCCATCTGGCGTTCTGGGGGGTTTAGTAGCGTCAACCCAGCCGAATTCTGAGCTAGAACGAGTTTCGGAACTGATGGGCAGACGCTCAATTACCGACCGTAGAATGGGATACGCTTGGATGATCGTCCCAATACTGCCCATCGTCCTAGCCACAGCTGTAGGAGCAGCCGTGTTCGGAGTCGTAATTTCTGCTATCTCAAAGATGGGCACAATTCCACAACCGCAAAACGCCCAAAGCGCCCTAACTCCCGTCATGGCGGGGGTTTTCGCGGTTTATGGGTTGTCAATATTCGGGTTTTTCATTGTACTCCTATTCGGTGCTGCGGCGTTCTATTTCATGGTAGATCGACGAAACCAACACTTTGCTCGTCAGCAACTTCTCTTCTCAAGCTTGCACAGTTACCTCTTAGGCTCTGCAAAGACAGGCTCTTCGAATTCTATCTCTCGCCTTCGCTATTTTTCCGACGATTCGGTATTCGGGGAGCGCCATAGGCCTGCTGGAGTCTGGGCGATACTCTTTCTTTTCGTCGCTCCGATCGCTGGCCTAGCTTTGCCCTATGATCTTACTCGCGATTTGAGCTTCCACGAAGAATTGCAAATCAAATACCAAACCACCCTAGTTGACGCTCTTCGTGAAGCTGGCTACCAACCGCCAACCTTCCCACCTTCGAAATTGCACAAGAGAGAACCATTGTTCTTCGTCATACTGTCAGCGATCACTGCAGGCCTTTTCTGGATTTACTGGTTCTACACGCTACTAAAGGATTTTAATGATCACTTCGCGGATCAGGCGAGTTTTGAGGATCAAATTCTGCTCTTACTCAGGCCACCCTTGCCAGCGAAGGCGTGCAAGAATTGTGGTGGAAGCGTTCCGGGGAACGCACGTTTTTGTCCGAGTTGCGGAACCCAAGTGAGTTAGGGGAAAGCAGTGAAATATCTTAATGCGTTTCAGTCGACATTATTACGGAACCGTCGTCTGGTAACGGTTATCGCGGTCGCGTTCTTCTCCGTCCTGATTCTGACAACCGTCGTCGCTTACTTGATTCTACTCTCTTATCCTGACTTTGGCAAGACTTTGCAGTCTGCGTTGGCTGGTGCGGGTGATTATATGGCGATTCCCCCGCCCTATACCGATGGCCTTTACAGGTTCATTTTTCTGAATAACATAGCACACTTTTGGAACCCTGTTCGTTTGTGGGTCTGGATTCCCCTAATCGGCGCCTTTGGGTTGGGTTATGAGCTCATTCTAAACGCCGTGGTAATTGGTGGCGTTGCCGCTTTCGTAAGCCTAACGAAGGGCCCGCTTTACACCGTAGAGGGGTTAGTGCCTCACGGGGTCATTGAGATTCCAGCGTTTATTCTGGAGTTTACGGGGCTCGCTAGATGGCATGTTACGGCGACGCGGGCGTTGGCGTCAAGATTCAGTGGCCGGCCCGTCGACCGGCTATTGCTGAAAGAAGGGGTAAAGGACGCGGTAGTGTTGTCCTTGTTGTCGCTGGTTTTGTTTGCTATTGCCGCGTATATTGAGACGTTTATCACGCCGCACCTGCTTGGCCGCTAGCTCTTGATCAGCTGAAGCCGTAGGTTACTTGTACGGTTGCTGTTACCTGCAGTGTTCCCGGCTGTATTGAGGTTTGGGCTGTTGATGCGGCCTCGGCAAGTCGTGAGTAGTTTGTTGGCTGGAATGTGTAGCCGGGTGAAATTGATGTGGGTCCAGTAATGGTAATGCCGAGTGTGGATGCCATCGCTTTTGCTTGACCGTCGGCATTCTGAACCGCCAGTTGCAGCGCTTGTTGTTGTAGAGTGGCGAGTTTTGCGTCGGATAGTGTGAAGGTTATTCCTTGCACTTGGTTGATGCCTGCTGATATAGCGTCGTCGAGAATTCTACCGATAGATCCTAGGTCCTTGATTGTTACTTGGATTTCGTTGGTGGCGCTGTAGCCGATGATCATTGATGGTGCGCTTTGGTTGACGTTTGTCTGGTAGATTGGGGTTAGAGTGTATGAGACGGTTTGGATTGAGTCGTTGCTTATTCCCTCGCCTGCGAGAGCGCTCATGACCTTCGCCATCAACGCCGCATTATTGGTGGTCGCCGCGGTTGCGGTCGTACCTTGCGTCTGAACAGCTAGGTTAAGTAACGCTTCATCCGGAGCGGAAGAGACAGTAGCCGTTCCAGTCACAGAAATCGTCTTCTGCGATGCGACCTCAGACGATAGCGGTCGCACAACTACGACCGCACTGATGAGGACCATTGCAACTATGGCTACGGCTGTTAGGTAGTAGATTCGTCGAGCTGAAATTTCGCTCAAATTCTAAATCTCCTTACACTCGTCTACGCTCCGCCAAGAGATAACCCCATGGTTTTGAACAGAGCGTTCATGCTTTAGAACGACCTCCAAGCCAACGCTGAACGATGTTTAATGCACAGATACGTGACCAAATTTCACTCTGACGTGACGCTTTTCATTAGGGTTTAATGTTGAAATCTTATCTTGACTGCGCCCTGCATGGCGTTGAATCGATTTCGTGATTGCTCGTGTTCAAGGTATTCATAACGACCAATGTGATCGACCGCATCTCACGCGACCTCAATCGACCGTACGAACGGATTGGCCTGTTAATGGGTACCTTACAGGACTCAGCATTATGGGTTAACGACATTATTCCTGGTGGAAGCGAGATTAGTGAAGTCTCCTGCGCGTTCCCTCCTCACCGGTTGGCACAAGTGGCGAGTGACATTGTTGAAGGGAAGATTGATGGTCGGATAGTGGGATGGTACCATTCACACCCCGGCCATGGCCTCTTTCTTTCGCAAACCGATATGGAGACACACATGCAATTCTACCAATTCTCACCCTACGCGCTCTCCTTCGTAGGGGACCCGCAATCCGGTGAATTTGGGATTTGGATTTATGAGAACGGTGCAGGCGTCATTCAACTACCATCCAACTATATCCACATCATCTAAGTCAGCTGGAGTCCGCGTCTTTCGCAAGCGTTCGAATCAGTTTGTGCATCGTCCTAACTGACTCAATCTTAGAACTACGCAACTCATGGTCGGATGATTTCCAGAGGCTCGCTAGCAACCGCCTCGGATAGCCTCGTTTTGTATATTCAGCAACCTGTAACATTATATCCAGACGATCAGCTGCATGAACTATCTTTGATTCTAAGGTCTGCTCGGCGTCAAATTCTTGTTGGGTGTTCGCGTAGGTCGATCTGAGTTTGGGTTCGGCTACACCTTGCAGAATATGCTTCCACGCAGCGCCCTCAACCTCATCCTTGATCTCTTTTCCTCGCTTCCCCAAGTATTCCAGATAGCCCTTGCTAATGTCGAAAGTCAACGTTTCCGCGAGATCGTGAAGTAAAGCCATCCTCAAGACACGATTCATATTCACCTTCTGACCTCGTTCAAGTTCGAGATCGGACAATAAGAGGGCTAGTATGGTTGTTGAGAAGGAGTGCTCGGCCACGGATTCCACGTCTTGTATCGCTATACCATGACTAATCCAGCCGCTTCTAGGAATCATCTTCGCTTTGCTTAGAGTTGAGAGAAAGTCCAGTATCTTTGATCCCTCGCGCCAGGCTTGTAGAACAACTGTTATGGCTTAAGTTTTTCAAACAGCAAGAGTGGACAATATGGGCTTTAATGCTTCATGATGAGATTGCTGGGCACCTTTAGTTTGTGGCTGTATCCAGAATTGATTAAGTAAAATGGTTCGCCGACGGATCCTCTCAACTTCGTTCTGACAACACTATTCAGCACAGGTGAGATCTCAAGCGTCGTTCCGTCATCAAACCGGTAAACATTCCACACTTCTTGGTTGGGTTGTAGGCTGAAAGTGACCTGTTGATCCAAGCTTATTGAGAGACGCTTCTTCGTGATGTTTCCGCTGGATGGTGGGCCACGCAGTGCCTCGTCAAATGATAAAAGCCCAAACAGTTGTTGTGTCTTAATTTGGTACATTGGTTCACCGGCTGGATTGCGTTGAGTTCTTGATTTGGCAACTTGGTTTACGACAATTTCGTATCGCATTCGTGTTCCGTCCGATAGCTCATAGTAGAGCCAGGCCTCCCGCTCAACCTTGAATCCCAACAGATCCATGTCCTTGAAGCTAACCAAAACCACTCCACAGAGTCCGCTTAGATCACCGTGTTGCATTTTGAATTATCGTCCGGATTAGTAGAATGATACGTTGTTTCCGTCACGAGGTTGCGCTATGTTCAGCCGCATAATCGTTAGCATTCCTGTTCGAGGGAAACATTATCTCTGGTTAAATTCGGAGACTGTTGACGAATGAAGATGTGGAAAGGAAACATGGGGCTAGCAGTGGTTGTAGGGTTCATACTCATGGTTCTTCTTGGTTGGATACCGGTTGTTGGCGCTCTTATCGCTGGGGTTGTTGCTGGTTGGATCGCGCGTGGAGCTGGCCGTGGGGCGGTTGCAGGATTCTTGGCTGGAATTTTCGGTGCCATAATCTTGGCGTTGCTTTTGTCGGTAATCGGAGGTGCGATAGCTGGATTGTTTGGAGCCCTGGTTGGCGGTGTCATTGGCGGAATCGTAGGCCTTCTCACTGTTGGGAATGCAATCGTATGCCTCATTGGTGGACTAATCGGCGGAATCATAAGACAGGCCTAACATGGACACAGCTTCAGGTACACAGCCATTTTTTGTCCAGTTTGTTTCTCAATCTACTTCCTTGCTTGAGCGGAATATAGTCCGTCCATTCCTCGTTTGATTAGATCGACTGAAAAAATCTTCTGAATGTAACCTACTATCACGCACTCAATCAAGTACTTGAAAGCCGGCCGTAACAACCAATTACTTGCCATCAAAGCAGTCAGGCGGGCGCTGCGTTTTGTCCCATCAAGGGCGAGAGTTAACGTATGAGGAGAAGCTGAGAGCACTTCATAACCACGTCTTGCAACTCAATTCAGCTACGAGCCGCGACGAAGTTGCCAGGTGCACTCTTGATGCGATGGAGTTCATTTTGGGATTTGACCTCGCTGACATATCCCTAGTTGAAAACGGGTTCCTGAGAATGATCGGTTATAGGGGCCAGGAACAAATCGGAGACATGCCTCTTGACGGCCGAGGTGTGGCAGTGAAAGTTGTGAACTCTAAGACCGCGAAGCGAATCCGAGACACACGTAACGAACCCGACTATGTGTACAGTAGAAAGATGGGAAAGAGCTTGCGAATGCTCTCCGAGCTTGCAGTACCTGTCGTCGTGGATAAAGAGGCAGTTGCCGTACTGAACGTGGAGAATAATCTACTTGACGCGTTCACCGCCGAAGACCAACAACTCCTGGAGTCATTGGCGGGACACGTGGCGATGGCCCTAGGCCGAATCAACCGTGAGGAGAAGCTTAGGGAATCAGAGAAGCGTTACCGGTCCCTTGTCGATCGAATGCTCGACGGCGTATACCAGAGTACTCATGAGGGACGTTTCGTCGACGTGAACCCAGCCTTCGTGAAAATGTTCGGCTACGCCAGTAAGCAGGAAATGCTCGACATTCCCGACATCAGGAAGCAACTCTACTTCTCACCGGAGGACAGGGGAAGCAACATTCTGGACGGTGGACAGGAGAAAACCGAAACTTTTCGTATGCGGCGGAAAGACGGCTCCGAAATATGGGTTGAAGACCACGGTCGCCATGTTCACGACGACAAGGGTAAAGTGGTTTACCACGAAGGGATACTCCGTGACGTCACCGAACGCAGGCGAATGGAAGAGGAGATCAAACGTTACTCCGAGCATTTGGAGCGTCTGGTCGAAGAGAGGACGGAGGAACTTCAGTCAGCAAAGAAACGGCTTGAGTACGTCGTCTCGCTGAACCCTGCCGTAATCTTCGTCTGCAAGCCTCTTCCGGATCTTTCCGATTACTACACTACCTACATTAGCGATAGTGTAGTTTCGACTGTAGGATTCAATGCAGATGAGTTCATGGGGGAAAATGGTAACAAGCTTTGGGAGAGCAGAGTTCACCCTGACGACTTAGCGTCGTACAGAGGTGGAATGTCCAACTTCTGGAGGGAAGGGCACCGAGTCTATGAGTATCGTTTCCGTCACAAAGATGGAGCCTATCGATGGCTGCATGAAGAAGCTAGATTGATTCGTGATGCCAACGAGAAGCCACTGGAAATTATTGGATACTCGGCGAACGTTACCCGAATGAAGGCGATGGAGCAACGCCTCGAGCAGGCAGAGCACCTGGCCGGAATTGGAGAGGCTGCGACAATGGTTGGCCACGATTTGAGGAATCCTTTGCAGGGCATCGCTAGCGCCGTTTACGTCCTGAGAACTCAACCGTTAGAGGCGAAGGAGCGGGACGAGATGCTTGAAACCATCCAGAAATGCGTAGACTACTCGGATGGAATTGTGAACGACCTCCTAGATTACGCGCGAACCTTCGAATTATCCTGTGCTGAGACTAGTCCTAAACGTCTCGTAGCATCCGCATTAGAATCAATCCAGATTCCAAACATGATTAAGGTTAAGAATGAGTCCAGCGAGCAGTCGGTAATCTCAGTAGACCAGGCCAGGATGAAACGTGTAATCGTGAACCTGATCGAGAACGCAATAGACGCCATGCCAAACGGCGGTACACTCAGCTTTAGCAGTATTGAATCGAATGGGTTAGTGAAATTGGTTGTCTCAGACACCGGAGCAGGCTTACCGAAAGAGGTACTGGAGAATTTGTGGAAACCTCTGCAAACCACTAAACCGAAGGGTATGGGGCTCGGCCTGCCGATCTGCAAGCGAATCGTTGACGCACATGGCGGAGAAATTGCTGTGAAGAGCAAGCAGGGCGAAGGAACAACCATCACCATACGATTACCAACCACATCGTGACTCTGATAGTTGCGATGCTTGGTCCATAGGCCCACTGTTGTGGGTGCCTTCGTTAGCCGACCACGTAAACCTTCAAGACTGGTAGGGTACACGAGTCAATTTTAAGCTAAGATCGTTCAAGGAAAGTTTGAAAGTGAACTGACCGTGCCACGCTACAACGCTGCCCTACATCCGCAGGCGTCTGCTTACATTGATTGGATGGTCAAGGAAAACGTTCCACCACTCTCGACGCTGTCCCCAGCCGAAGCGCGCAGTTGGGATGCGAAGGTAACCGCGCTTCTAACCAAAGGCTTCGAGCCAGTCGACAAGGTCGAGGATATGCGATTGCCAAGTCCCAGAGAAGAAATACCGATCAGGATTTACACTCCAAAGAACCGAGCCTCCAGCGCGTTTCTGGTGTATTTCCATGGTGGAGGATGGGTGCTCGGAAATGTAGACCAGGTGGATTACCCATGCCGGCTGCTGGCTAACAAGACCAAGCGTACCGTAGTGTCGGTTGATTACCGCCTTGCACCCGAACACAAGTTTCCGGCCGCGGTGGAAGACTGTTACACGGTTACCAAGTGGATTGCAGAGAACTCAGACAGGTTGGGCGGAAGTAGGGAGCAGTTAGCGGTTTGCGGTGACAGTGCTGGCGGAAACTTAGCTGCCGCAGTGTGTTTGATGGCTAAAGACCGCAGCGGACCATTGATTTCATCGCAGATACTCATCTACCCCGTAGTTGACCTTCTAGACGATGATTACCGAGACTTTCCGGACAAGATGAGCCCCGCGCTAACTAAAGATGACATGACGTGGTTCATTAACCACTACAAATCGGAAGACGATGACTTGAAGAATGAATACGCCTCGACCCTACGCCGCGCCGACCTTACGGGCCTGCCACCAGCCCTACTCATTACAGCAGAATACGATCTTCTCACGAAACAATGCAACGCGTACGCCGATAAGCTAAGAAAGGCTGGAGTTCAAGTTCATTCCGCATACTACCCCGGGTTGATCCATGGGTTCTTCACGTTACCCGACATGTTCGACGCCGCGGGAGATTCAATGAAACAAATAGCAGAGGAACTAGGCTTCCTAAATCATTGAGCTCATAGACATTGAACGAGTTCGCAAGTCGAGGATGCGGTTGTTTGATGCACTAAGGAGCCTAGCAAAAATTGAGCGATGAGGCAGCCAGACAACGAACAAAGACGCGCTTTTTCATTGAAGGATGGTTGCGTGGGAGCGTGAGGGTAAGGAGTTTTCGCCGACTAGGCTGGTATCTGTGGGGTGATGAAAACTTGAGGAACAAAGCGAATATGCGTGATATAGCCCATTGCGAAGTTGATGCGGAGAATTATGTTAACCTACTTGTTGCAACCATACATCAATCACTTAACCCTGCGTCAGACCAAGTCATGGAAGCCGTGAAAGAACTCTACGAATGCATCAGTGTCCTAGCCCAAGACATTGATGACACAGACCACTTTGCACACCAGTAACGAGTCTAGGTTCAGAGATTGGAGAGAACGCTAAACTGTTCAATCGTCTAACATGGGAGCCCTTCATGCAATGAACGAGATTGTTTGCTGTGCTTGACAGGAAGTCGTGTAATAGTGTCCGATAGTGTCCGCTTTTCGGACTTCCGTTCTTTTGCGAGGCAAGAGTTGATTTAGATAAGAGTTGAGAGGTTCGACCTTGTCTCCTTCCCTGGTACGTTTTCAGAAAATCATTCGCAATTGTCGATATTGAGAGGTCAAGAAGCGACTAGGCGACGCCGCAAGGTTAACCGTCTCAGCATCAACCTATGCCCTGAGCATATTTGTAACGCATTTGGCCATGGCTCGCAACCAACACATAGGTGTGTAGGACGCTGTATAGTGCACCCAACTCTTAGAGATGAAAACTAGTTATGATCGGTAATGCTTTCCCTCGGGTGCGCAACGCCGCGTTATGTCTAAACGGAGACGATGATAATCCGATTCTAGATAATCATTGGATGAGTATTGATTGACTTCATGAGCAAACACAATCTAATCTATCTGCGGCCTGGTAGAAAATGTCGTGTGGAGGAAATTGTAGTGGACTGTGAGAATTTAACAAAATGCAAGTTCTTCTCTTTCATCAGCACCACACCACAGGGTCAATCTGCTGCACCAGGCTTTGTAGCTAAGTACTGCAAAGGGACCCACGCCAACTCATGCGTAAGAAGAAAAATCAGCAAAGCACTTGGGGGACCTCAGAATGTTCCTGACAACATGCTTCCAAACGGATTCCCATTAACAGGAACGACGAACGCCAAATGGTCCGCCGCAGTCAAAACCTTAGCCTCTGAAACCACGAACGGATAATCCTCTCCCTCTGAACTACCATACCATACAGATTCTGAACCCTACAACGACCTCGTCATCAAAGCAGGCAAACACGCTGCCGGCGCTAAGGCAGCATCTTCCCACACTGGTGCGCTTGCAGGAGACTTCATCCTTACCGCATTTCTGTTAGGTCTTGAAGCGGTGTAGCTTCTTCAGTCAATCGATACCCATACAGATAATCTAGAGGTCGAACATTCTGAACGTGTAGAACTTGGGCAGGTCAAGGCTGAAGGTGAAGATGGCAGAGATGCCCAACACAACAAGAGCTTCAACAATGGTGATTGGGGGCAGAATGATTCCGTAAATTCCTAGAAGAAAGAACCCAGTCACTGCGGCAAATGTGGAGATAGTTAGTTCTCGTCCTGGTCGCGATGACCAGAAGTGCCTTCGCTCCCTGACGATCAGAACCCTAAACTGGCTCGTGAAAATTAGGGCTAAGAGTACGAAGGTCTGCAGTTCGCTCAATGTCATATGGTAGAAGTCGTTGCCGATGAAGATGACAAGAGCTCCTTCGACAATCAAGAATACCCCGATTGACAGCGACGCCAACGTGATGTTTCTCACATTCCAAATGTTCGGACTCTCCGTGGATTTCACGTTATCAGTTGCCAGAGACATAGTTACGAAGTCGTTTGCGAAAACAAGTAAGACCATACCAAGTACTGAGAGGACGATGTGATGCAACCAGAAGAAACCCAAGACGAGAACGCCGACGAACTGAATTACTTTAGTAACCTTGTTAACCACCCATGTGAGCATTCGCTGGTAGATCTGCCTGCTCGAACTAATCGCGTTCAAGATTACCCTAAGCCCTGGCTCAGTAAGGACTATACTAGCTGATGCTTTGGCAACGTCCGTCGAATTGTTAACGGCGATCCCCACCTCCGCCTGCTTTAACGCTGGTGAATCATTTACCCCATCACCAGTCATCCCTACCATGTGACGACGAGACTGCAGTAACTTAACAACCCTATACTTGTCCTCAGGATAGATTTCGGCAAGCCCGTCGTACTCATCCAGAAGCTTCGCCTGATCGGCTTCGGATAGTTTCTGCAGGTTTGACATTGGGGAAATTCGATCTCCAATTCCAACCTGCCCCGCTATCTCTCTCGCTATTGCGACATTATCCCCCGTCAGCATTTTCGGAGTTATGCCCATTACTTTCAGTTCTTCGATCGTCTGCTTCGAGTCTGATCTGGGAGGATCCGCGAGTGGCAGAAGCCCGACTAATCTGAGATCGTTAGGGTTATTGTCATCAGATCTGGCTACAGCGAGAGTTCGGTAGCCTTTTCCGGATAGCGACTCTACGGCAGTGCTTACGTCTTTTCGACTCTGATCATCGATATTGCACAGAGACAGAATCACCTGTGGTGCTCCCTTCAGGACTCTGAACCGTTTGTCGTTGTGTAATATGATTGCTTCAGACCTCTTTGTAGCAGGCTCAAAGGGGGTGAATACTTCTTGCGTGTAGTCTCCTAGAATCTGGACCGAGTTGTTTTTCGCGTATTTGAGCACAGCCGAGTCGATTACATCTCCTATCTCTTGCTTCGAAGCTAGGATTGCTGCCAAAACGACATCTGTTTTCGTGAATCCCTGAAATGGAATTGGATCGCTCGCTGAGAGTTGGTTCTCTGTGATTGTGCCAGTCTTGTCGAGACATAGCACCTCCATGGAAGCAGCGTCTTCGATTGAATCAAGCTTAGTCACCAGCGCTCCTTCGTGAGCCAACTGTGTGGCTCCGACAGCTAGGACAATCGCGAAAACTGCTGGAAGCGCAACCGGGACGGATCCCATGAGAAAGATTAGGGCGAACCTCACAATGGTCAAGACGTCTAGGATTCGTGTCAGCACGGCGTCAATGAGAACGAATCCGAGTGCAGCGATGCCAATGTACATCGCATACTTGACGATAGCTGACATGATTTGCTCCTGATGCGACTTGGGTTTAGCGATTCGCACTAGCTCAGCCGTCTTCCCGAAGTACGTGTTAGCGCCCGTGTTAAGGACTAGTGCCCTTGCTTCTCCTCGCTTTATGATGGAACTTGAGTATATGACTCCGGATTGACGCGCGGTTAGTGGGAGCGATTCACCTGTCAAGGCAGATTGATCAACGGATACCTCGCCCGCTGCAATTTTGGCGTCAGCTGGGACGAGGTCGCCCAAACCAAGTTGAATTGTGTCACCAGGAACAACTTCCCGAGCCTCCTTAACCATCCATTCTCCATTCCTCAGAACTTTTGCTTTGATTGCCAATCGTTTCTTGAGTAGGTCAAGTGCTCGCGTTGCGCTACGGGCGTGGTGAAATCCTATGGCGGCGTTTATGGTCAGGAGTGCGAATACGATAACAGCTTCCAAGTAATGCCCAATGGCGAGTGAGAGCGCCATTGTCAGTTCTAGAAGCCAAGGCATCGGCCCCCAATATCGGGCTAAGAAGTCAAGGCTCGCGTTTCTCTTTTTCTCGACTAGTTCGTTAAAGCCAAATCGCTCTATACGCCTCTTCGCCTCGTCTTCGGTCAGGCCGTCTGGAGTCGCTGCAAGTGCGGAATAGGCCTCATTTAGAGAAGAGTTGGTCAGCTCACGTGTCGACTTTGTTTCACGCCCTGTAACTTGCATCTCCTTCAGCCCTTACCCACGTCGAAAGTCATGGCTATATTTTTGTTGGGCTCTGAATTTGTGTAGCCGCAAGAAG
>DATIYC010000131.1:0-25273 GCA_035517955.1 Candidatus Acidiferrales bacterium
TATAGGTTCAAGACCAGATTCCATGGGCCGTTTGTCTGAGGGGCGGTGCCCTGATTTGTGATGGTAGTGGTGTACACTGCCTGTTGCCCAATGTTAAGGTACGCTGTCGACAGTATCTTTCCGGATGCTCGATCCTCAAGATCCATCCTTCCCGTGTAGTAGGTGCGCCATTGTCCACAGGAAAGCGTCAGCGTTGTATTTACCTGTACAACCTGTCCTGGATTGACGCTGGATGGAAATGAGGGATTGAACTGAACTATTTGGCATGCTGTGGACTGCGCGCTCACAACCGATGAGGCGAATGTTGTGATGGTGAGAAGGCAAAGCGTCGTGACTAGAAATTTGCTTCCTAACAAATGGTTCATGGCGATTCATTTTTTATTTAATCCTGGCCAACTTAACAGAACTTGGAATAAGTAGAATTTGAACAGATGGCGTTCGACAAATTCCACTTGGTCTTATGTTTTCAACGTAATATTTGCTTGAACAAGTGGTTGTTCTGTTGGTCGAATTGGGAAAGGATGACGTTTGCCTGTTCCAGTGTGGGTTTTGCGGTTTCGTTTACGAACAGTTGGAGAAGGCAGAAATGTGCGAACTTCGTTGCGTAAATCGTGCGCTTGCGCGGATGAAACCCTGATCTACCAGTCGTCACTAGCTAGTATCACGACTTAGGCAATTGTGCTGAGCTTCCATCTTCAGTTCGCTTACCCCGATTCACACTATGAATCGTGAGTATCGAAGCTAGGATGCAGAATCCTCCTCCACTCTTTACTCTCTAAACTATACGTATCGAAGGTTTAGATGCGATCAGCAATTGCTACGCTCAGAGTTGACGCTGAACATCACCTAGATGGTTACTGATGAACGAGAACTTCCTGAAAGAGACCACAAGCATCTGTCCAGAATGCCACAAGGTTCTGCAAGCCCGGCTCGTCGAAAAAAATAGACAAGTTATGATGGTCAAATCATGTTCTGAGCATGGCACATACGAGGACGTCTATTGGTCCGATGTAGATGAATGGGAACGAGTTAGACGCTATTCAACGATTGGAGACGGCCTCGAGAACCCACGCACCGAAGTCGAGAAAGGATGCCCATATGATTGTGGCATTTGTCCCGACCACAAATCGCAAACAATACTCTCCATTATCGACGTAACTAACAACTGTAACCTAAAATGCCCCATCTGCTTCGCGAACGCCACAGCAGCGGGCTACCAATACCAACCTACGCTAGACCAAATCAAAGCCATGATCGACAACCTTGCCGCAAATAAACCGGTTTCAGTCAAGGCGTTGCAGTTGAGTGGTGGAGAACCCACTCTTCGAGACGACCTGCCAGAAATTCTGCGCCACGCCCATGCAGCAGGAATCCACCATCTGGAGATAAATACGAATGGGATTAGAATCGCCAACGACCCAGTCTTTCTACAGAGGGTTCTTGATGCCGATGTCTCTAGTTTCTACCTACAATTCGACGGCGTTACTCCAGAACCCTACAAGACCACACGTGGCCTAGACTTGTTGCCGGTTAAAATGAAAGCCCTTGACAACCTTAGGACTGCAGGACACGACAGTGTTATCCTTGTCGTAACGCTTGTGAAAGGAATCAATGACAACCAGGTAGGGCAGATAATTGATTTCGCAGCAAAGAATCACGACCTCATACGTTGCGTCAACGTACAACCCGTCTCAATCACCGGCCGCATTGATAGGAACAAGTTAGCAGATTACAGAATTACCATACCTGACTTCACGAAGTTAGTGGAAGAACAAACCGGCGGGCAGATTAAACGAAGTGACTTCTTCCCTGTCCCATCAGTAGTCCCATTTGCGAGGGCCGTGGGTGCATTGAAGGGCACTAGGTTCCCAGAGTTTACGATGCATGAACATTGTGGGATGGCGACGTTTGTTTTTGTAGAAGACGGGAAGATCACCCCAATTACCCGGTATGCTAACGTCGACGGTTTCATGAACTCCATGACTAGAGTTGCTGAACTCGCCAACACTGGGCACAAGGTTAAGGCGAACGTAGAGATGATTCGAAGCCTCAGCAACTTGAAACTGAAAGTCCTTGGACCACTAATAGGTGGCGTCATGAAGGAAGGGACTTACGAGGCGCTCGGACGACTGATGCGTAAGATCATAATGATCGGCGCCATGCACTTCATGGACCCATACAATTTCGACCTAGAAAGAGTCCAAAGATGCGGAATCCACTACGCAGTACCCGATGGTAGAATCATCCCCTTCTGCACAATGAACAGTCTCCACAGAGAAAAAATTGAAAGGCAATTCGCTAAGAGCATAGAACCAATTAGGGTGTAATGCAGAATCGCATTTCGTGGCCTAAGGTCTTCGTGGTTTTCAATACTCGATAGACAGTCGCACAAGACAAGGACACCGTGCTCAGCTTAGCGATCTTAGACCGTAATTATGGTCATGCGCCAACGGAAAACTGAGAATAATTAGACTATCCGAATCGGAACACAAACAAAGTTAGCTGTACCTCTGCATACGAGGAACGGCAAAAGTGGAAGGCCTGACCCCTTTAGGCCTTCTTGGCTTACCTCTTTGAATCACGTTACTGGTCCAAAGTGCTAGGACAGCGCCTTACCGCATTGTGCGCAGAAACGTGATCCGACCGGATTCCGATATCCGCATTCGCAAAGCATTGTTGCCGATCCGGGCACGCTAGTGGGTACGGTAGCTGCTGGTGCAGTGTCAACTACTTCCCTTATTTCTTTGATTATTTCATTCTCAACATGCACCGTCCAAAGCATTTCTGGGACATCGACTGCCAAAAAGAGGGCTGATAGCAACAAAGCTTCAGCTGCGGCTACTGCAAGATTCTGCACAAGTTTCCCGATTCCAACGTGTACTGTGAAATCATTTGGCTGGCCTGTAATGGTTATTGTGAACGCACGGTCGGCCGTGATAATGTCACGAAGTATCCCAGCCTTCTGAGCTTGAATCACGTGACCAAGCGGAGCCACAGTGGACTGTACCTTGTACCCCTCGGACTGCAGACGTTGAACTATTTGTTGAGTCAGTTGAGTTAAATCCTTATTTTTCCCTTGAAATCGAACCACTTTCTCAGAAACCAACAGAGAATCACGATTACCACACTATGCAGCTCTCTAATTAACAATTGCGAGCTCTACAAATTAACCTCCGATTTGAACGCTCGTCCGTGATGGTCCAATTTGTCCAAGAAACTTGCAAATTAGGGTTAGCACCGAGCGCTGAGGACTGTGCACGTAAAACCATCGTCAGAATAAGTGCAAAACAATGAAATCGGCATTACGAGGGCAGTGTCTTCATTGATAGACGACTCCTGAAAATTTCCGCTATCAACAAAACAGTGCAAACTAGTGTGTAATGTGCAGACAACGCTCGTGATACTCTCGAGCACATTACCTTCGAATTGTGGGTTCAGTTGACAAATGATAAATAATCGAGGTCGAACGAAAACCAAATTATGGTTACTGCGATAGTTTTGTTGACAATGTTGGGAGGAACCGGGGAAAGCCTTGGCTGGGCAAAGACGACCAAAGATCGTTTGAGTCAAATCTCTGGTGTTAAGAAAGTTTATGGCGTCTTCGGACGCTACGACCTCGTCGCCATTCTCGAGGCTGAAAACCTTGAGTTGCTTACTTCTCTGATCGCCGATAAGATTCGGTCAATTCCAGGAGTTCAAGCTAGCGAAACGCTCACCGTCGCATTCTAGCCAAGACGCAAACTGAGCCTTAATTCTTGCTATTCTGGTCCGTTGCAGATCTTCTCTTCTTCTCAAATCTTCGGTTTACCCATTGATCGTGTACAGTTTTCCTTTACGTATGACGTGAAGTATATGACTTGGTGCTAGATTGTTTGTGTCTTCGATCGGGTTACCTTTGGCTACGACTAAGTTAGCCTCATACCCAGACTTCAGCCATCCAGACTTGTCTAACCCTAGACATTCTGCGGCGCGGGAGGTGGCTGCGATTAAGGCTTCCTTGTTACCAAGATACTTGCCTAAATTCACGATTTCCCGGTAATTTTCTCCATGGGGTTCTGTATCGCATCCAACGAAGTCTGAGCCTGATGCGAATTTGACTCCGGCTTGTTTGGCGTTTTCAATGTCTTCCGTGAGATGTCTCTTGACTAGCCTTGCTTGTTCTTCTGTAGTAGTGTTTCCGATTAGAAATGCGCTAATGGTTGGGACATAGAATATTCCTCGTCTCTGCATTTCCTTCGCAATTTCGGGGGTCACGCCTATTCCATGTTCGATTGAATGAACTCCAGCATTGATTGAGTTCGTTAGTGCAAGTTCTCCGTAAGCGTGAGATGCTACTTTCATACCGACGGCACCAGCCTCGTCGACAATGGCCTTTAGTTCATCTAGCGTGAATTGGCGACGGATTTTCGTTCCTTGAGACATGCTGCCTGAGGCGTAGACTTTGACTAACTCGCCTCCGTCACGAACGACTTTTCTGACCGCCTTGCGGCAATCCCATGGCCCATCGCAGTAGTATGAGTATGAGAGTTTCTCAGCGACGTCAATGGGAAGCATCGGCACGTCGTCATTGCCACCTGTTTGTGCCAAGGATTTCGCCGCTTGCAATATATGCGGCCCATCAAAAGCTCCCTCGTCTATCGCCCTTCTAAGATACGGAGCCGCTTTGCTTCCAAGGTCTCTGACCGCAGTAAACCCTGCCATTAACAGTTTCCTTGCATCGGCCACGGACCGCAACGCGACAAGAGTTTCAGGTACTGTCAACCATTCGACGATGTCGTACTTCTTTGATCCGAAGAAATGCATGTGGGCATCAATTAGTCCGGGTAGAATAGTTGAATCTCGGATCTCAATCACTCTTGAGTCCTTAGGTTCATTTACATCCCCTTTCTTGCCCGCGTCAGCTATCATTCCACTAGCTTGATCGACAACTACGGAACCCTTCTCAATTAAGTCGGCTCCTGTGAAGATTGACCCGCGAAGAACAAGCGTCGACATTGTAATTCAATTTCACATGGCACGCTGTACGTGCGAATTAAACTCTCGTACAGATTTTCTCCAGTTCCTATCGTGTGGGTGTCCTCAGGATCAAACGCGCATCTTGGGATCTAGGAAGTCGCGCAGTAGGTCGCCCACGAAGGCGAATGAGATTGCAATAATGAACAAAACCACACCGGGGAGAAGTGAGTACCATGGCGCGAAACGGATGTAGTTTTGTCCGTCATAGACAATTCTTCCGAGGTCAACGTTGGGGGGTTGGGATCCTAGCCCAAGGTAGCCGAGCACCGCAGAGAGTAGAATGACGTTGCCTATGTCTGCTGTAGCGTAAGCTATCATAGGCGTGATCACGTTGGGCATGATGTGCGATAGGATTATTCGCACACCGCTCGACCCTGACGCTCTCGCGGCCATAACGTACTGTTGCTCCTTCACCGTGAGCGTTTCTCCGCGCGCAAGCCTAGTGTAGATCGGCCACCACACCACGGCCAACGCAACAATGACATTCAGTGTCCCAGGTCCGAGCGCGGCGGCGAACGCCACGGCAAGTACCAGGCCGGGAAAGGCTAGGAATATGTCTGTAACTCCCATGATGGCTTGATGAATAGCGCCGCCAAAATATCCCGCCATAGCACCACTCAAGACACCAATAACAAGCGCCAGAAGCACTACGGACAATGAAATACCGGCGTCGATCGGAATGCCATTCAAAACTTTCAAAAAGAGATTTCGGCCCAAGTCATCCGTTCCAAAAGGAAACGCTACGGACGGGGGCTGTAGTATTGTTAGGAGGTTTGTGTAAGAAGGATCGTAGTTGATTATTGACGGAAATACTGCAAATATCGCGGAGTAAATCAGGAAGGCCGCTACGACAAATAACCCGAAAGGGTACAGGATGTTGCGTCGAACGACGTCTTTAAAGATACGAACATCCTCACGGAAGACGGACGTTTGTTCCTGCGATTGCTCTGGTTGATCTATCAATCGTAAGTCACCCTGGGGTCCAAAGCGCCATAGGCCAAATCAGTGAGCAAGTTTGTGAACACAACCACCAAAGTAAACACAACCGTAACAGCCATGATGGAGGGAAAATCAAGCGAAAGCGTGGCGGTTGTTGTGTACAAGCCAATTCCAGGCCAGAAGAACACGGTCTCAACAACAATAGCGCCCGACAGTAACAGTTGAACAGCGAAACCGATCACTGTCACGGTTGAGGTCAGTGCGTTACGCAATACATACTTGTAGGTGACGGTTCGACTTGGCAACCCCTTAGCTTTCGCGGTTCTAACAAAATCTTTGTCCATAGTCTCCAGCATGGATGCCCGAGTGATTCTCGTAATTATCGCAAACGTTAGAAACGCCAGCGTTATTGCGGGTAGAATTAGGTGTCGTACTGCGTCAACAAAGACGACCCAGTTCCCTTCCAAAAGACTGTCCACAGTGTACATGCCAGTAATGTGGGCAGGAATAGGAAACGCGGGGTCAAGTCGGCCTGCACTCGGTAGTAGATTGAAGTAGTACGCGAAGATCAGTTGGAATAAAAGTGCTAAGAGAAAGGGAGGCGACGCTATTCCGCTGGAATATAATGCTCTTATTGGTATGTCCAGTTTTCTGCCGTTCCACAAAGCGGAGAGAACCCCCATAGGGATTCCAATCAACACTGATATGATCAGCGCCGTAACTGACAGTTCAACAGTTGCGGGAAAGAAGTTGCTTACCTGACTAAGCACGGGAAGGTGCGTGGTCGCTGATATTCCCCAGTTTCCTTGGAACAGACCGAGCATGTAGTAATAATATTGTAAGTATAGCGGATCGTGAAGATGATATTGAGCTGCAATCGCCGCAATCGTTTGCGGACTGGACTTCTCACCAGCCCAGGCTAAAACGGGGTTGGCTACGACCACGTGAGATATGACGAAAGTTAGAAGCGTGACGCCGAGAAAAGTTGGAATAATGAGGAGGAGTCTTTTCAGAACATATGTTAGTATTCCCACGGGCATCCTCTGAGCTGCTCGGATTGATCGCTCATTAGTCTATACCGGGCAGACAACGCCACGATGCGAGTGTAAATAAGTTGATTGTATATACAAATATCACCGCCTCACAGCCGTTCAGTTTAACTGTCCAAGAATTGGCTAAAGGCAAACACTCGACACAGTGTTAAGTAGAGCGAAATCTCGTTTGCAGAATCAAAACGCGCTCACGACAAACTCTGTAGTGTCTGTTAGCGAACTGGAAGTAAGCTATCGGACGTTCAGAGGCTACCTCAAGGCGGTTGACAACGTTTCACTTAATCTTGAGACTGCGAAGATTCACGCTCTAGTGGGCGAGAGTGGTTGCGGTAAGAGCACTCTCGGTCTATCTCTTTCACGACTTCTCCCTGAGAAACGAGTGATTTACTCGGGGAAAATTATGTGCAAAGGAACGGACTTGCTAACATTACGTGAGAGTGAGGTTGAAAGGTTCAGGGGGACCGAAATAGCGACTGTTTTCCAGGAACCGATGACTTCACTCAACCCAGTATATAAGATCGGAGAACAGATGGCTGAGGCTTTGGGAGTCAAGCATCACAGAGACGCCATTTATGCTCCTTCTATGCCCAAGCCTCAGATGTCAACGCGGCTGCTTGGTCTAGGCGATGGGAATGCGATAGTGAGGTTCCGAAGACGAAAACTCTACCAACAATTCGCAAACGAGGTCAACGAGCTACTCAGCAAAGTGAAGATCCCTAACCCAGAAAGGGTTGCGAACATGTACCCTCACGAATTGAGTGGCGGCATGAAACAAAGAGTAATGATTGCTATGGCTATCGCTGAGAAACCAACGCTCCTTGTCGCCGACGAGCCAACGACAGCACTAGACGTTACAACCCAAACAAGAATACTCGAATTGATCAACTCCCTAACTCAAGATTACGGGATGAGTGTGCTACTGATAGCTCACGATTTGGGAGTCGTTGCAGCCGTTGCTGATAACATATCAGTCATGTACGCCGGAAAGATCGTTGAGGAGGCACCAAAGAAGGAATTGTTCGAGAACCCTCTGCATCCCTATACGATCGGACTGATGGGCGCTTTTCCGAAAGGAAGAAAGGACGAGTCGACCCTCAAGACGATTCCCGGAGTTGTTCCACAACTAGGCCGATACCCAACGGGATGCCGTTTTCACCCACGATGCGAAAAAGCCTTCGGTAAATGTCCAACTAATATCCCCCGGCTCATTGAAGTAACAGCAAACCACAAAGTAGCCTGCTACTTACACGGGGACTGAATATGACAGAAACTGAACCGCTTCTTCAAGTTGAACAATTAGTCAAGCATTTCCCGGTAAGAGCTGGTTTCTCCGCTAAGCTTCTTCGAAAGAAGGAGTTGTATGTTCACGCAGTCGATGGCGTAAGCTTCGACATTAAGGGCAAAGAGACATTTGCGGTTGTCGGCGAATCGGGCTCAGGGAAGAGCACTTTGGGATTGACCGTCCTAAGGCTAATCAACCCAACGTCCGGCAAAGTAACTTTTCAAGGACAAGAAATCTCCACGCTCCCCGAACGGCAACTCAGAAGACTGCGTAAGGATATGCAAGTAGTATTCCAAGACCCATCATCGTCACTTGACCCACGCAAGAGGATCGTTGATTCTGTCTCAGAGCCGCTCAGAGCTAACGGATCCACAAATCGGTCATCTAACAAAGAAAAGGTGGGTCAAGCACTTCGAGAAGTTGGTTTAAGCGAATCGCAAATGAATCAATTGCCTCACCAGTTCAGTGGGGGTCAACGGCAGAGGATTAGCATAGCCCGGGCGATAATACAGAACCCGAAATTCATAGTCCTCGACGAGCCGACAAGTTCGCTTGACGCTTCTGTGCAATCGCAAATCCTGCTTCTCCTGCAGAAGCTTCAATCCGAATTCAATCTATCCTACTTGCTGATAACCCACAACATGTCGGTCGCACGGTACATGTCCGACAGAATCGCCGTCATGTACGTGGGTAAACTGGTGGAAATTGGTGCAACGCAGGATATCATTGGACGCCCTCTCCACCCATACACGCAACTACTCATCTCATCGGTTCTGGAACCTGACGTCGATACCACCCTAAGGCATGTGGAAGGCGAGGGAGAGATTCCAAGCCCCGTCAATCCACCTACTGGATGTCGCTTCAACACAAGATGCCCTTTTGCGAAAGAAAGATGCTTCACTTCAGACCCCGAACTTAGGCAAGTTGAGCAGGCACACTTTGCGGCTTGTCATTTCGCGGAAGACATTGTAGCGTCAAACAATCGTTCCTAGATGGGCAGAGTCGAGGCAGCTCTACGTTTTCACTGGCTGAGGGATCACGATAACCGGTTCAGTTGATGTGTTCGTCATATACTCGTACTGGAACCCTGCTCTCGTACACGCTCCTCCGACTTCAAATTTTGCGTTTACGCAGAAGACTGCAGCCAAATGGTCGAATGTCTCATTCCTAATTATCCTGAGGAGTGCAGTTTCACAGGCGTCGGTTGGCGATTTTCCTTGCGTTACTAAGTCGCAAACCTCTTTCGTTAAGCAGTGTCTCATGGCCGTCTCGCCAATTCCAGTCGCGGAGGCTGCAGCTGCTTTGTTGGCATAGGTTCCCGCGCCAATAATCGAAGAATCCGCCACTCTCCCAGGAAACCTCAAAGGCCACCCACTGGTCGAAGTGCCCGCGCACGTACGGCGGTGTTGGTCTACAGCCAAGGCCCCTACCGTGCCGCGCGATTCAATAAGGCCTGACCTAAGTGCCTTTGTAAGCCCTAAGACGGTCGTTCGACCGTAATGCTCGGACGTCAGGTTGATGTAGTTTTGACGGGCGTCCTCGTCGGTCGTCGCACCAAATACTTTGCTACGCAACTCTTTCCATTGTGTAATTGATTTAGGAGTTTGAGGATCGTACTCTCCGAAGCCGCAACGTCGAGCAAACTCTGTTGCACCAGTCCCAGCTAAGAGTACATGAGGCGTTAGCTCCATCACCTTTCTCGCAACCGATATGGGGTTCCTTGTTTTTGTCAAACAGGTGACGCCGCCAGCTTTCATAGTGACTCCATCCATAATGCTAGCATCTAACTCCAAAACTCCCTCCGCGTTGGGCAAACCACCAGTTCCAACACTGTTGCAGGTGGGGTCATCCTCTACGACACAAATACCTGCCTCGACCGCGTCTACTGCAGTGGATCCTTGCGCGAGCTTTTTCCGTCCCTTGACCACAGCCTGAACGCCCCAGACCCAATCCGAGGCTATAATGTACTCGTTCATTTCATTTCACGCTCAAACCTTTGCGTAATGAAGTTGACAGCTCACATCGCCCAGAAATTCAAATTCACGCAATTACGGCTCACCATCTTTTCAAGGTATAACATGCGAAGCATCACCCTCTTGACTCGGAACCCTTCTTTTCGCACTAACGTTTCCAAGATGTGCCAATTGAATGAAGTTACTGGAATGGAAACCGTTTTCATGCCCCATTTGCCTGTCAACGTCTCAAGAGTGCG
The DNA here is from genome assembly GCA_035517955.1 of Candidatus Acidiferrales bacterium. Lineage (GTDB taxonomy): Archaea > Thermoproteota > Bathyarchaeia > 40CM-2-53-6 > 40CM-2-53-6 > FEN-987. The sequence continues at coordinate 10,502 of DATIYC010000131.1, forward strand.
AATCATTCCAACAAACTTGGCTTCACTTACTCGTTTCACAGCCATCGCTTCCACGAAAGCGTCCGTAGTATCCTCCTTTTCAAACCTCGGTGCAGTCCTGACGAGAGCAAAACCAGTTGGATTTGTACTGTTGAACGTGCAGATCCTGCACTCAGAAGTTTGGGCTCTTGCTAGTGCCATGGGTACGTAGTTCAAGCCGGGCATAACCGCATTGCATGTGACGACGAGCTTCTTTGATACGAGTCGCTGTTGGGATTCATCGAGTTCATCCCAAACTACAACCTTCTCTTTTGCAACGTGATCGGATGCTGAGTGCTCAAGAACGAATGTGACATATTTGGGTTCGAACCCATGGCGTACATACAAGCCAACGTTGAGCTGGTTGTCCGGTCTAGTCTCCAATCCAATAGTAGAACAACCGCTGGACTTGAGGTGTCTGATGGACCTTCGAAGCAGTCTCTTGCCAATTCCCTCGCCCCTGTGGCGCGGATGTACGCCAAATACCCCAATGTACCCTAGACTACCGCAGATGTGCGAGAAGATGTAACCCAGAAATTCGCCCCGATCCTCTGCAACAAAACAACCTTGGGGATCATCGTTCCAGTTCACTACCAGATTGGACATAGTTCGTCGCCGACTGCTCCCCGAAGACCACAACCCCGCCCATGCTTCGAAGTCAAGTTCGCGAATCCTGATGAGGTCTTCTCGTCCAAATTGCCTGATTTTCATACAGTCGTCCTCCAAATGTCAATAGGTTAGCTTGTCATTCTGCAGAATTCGATAATCCAAATCATGCATCCTGGAATTAGGAGAGTACCAATTCTAATTGTTACTGCCAAGACCCGGCGGTAATTCAATTTTACATGCAACTAACTTTCGGGTGCGCGATCATGGTGGGCGAATAAGAGAATTGTGCCCAACTTTTGATAGCGACACCGTGCTTCTCCTTACTGTTAACGAACGAAGTTGATCACGCCTCGATGTCAAGCCACTTTTTACTACTTTGACAGATCTGTTCCGAAATGAAATTGTTCTATATACGTCGCGTAAAGGCGGGCCACAAGCTTCTTATTTTAACCGCTAACCCCCATTACCTTTCATGTCAAATAACTCAAACAAGAAAATTTCCCTCTCGATTTTAGTTATCGCGATAATACTTGTTGCAGCAGGTGCAGTATACTACTTCCAGACAATGCAGGCGCCAGTTTCTACCAGTCAAATGGCGTCAACATCTTCATCTACTCAACCGCAAGTACCCTACAATCAAACAATCGTTGAGGATGGAAATCAAGGTGAGCCAAGCGGACTTGATATCGCTTGGAGTACAGATGAGCCCGCGTGGGAGATAACTCAAAGCAACCTATACCAAGACTTAGTCTTCTACCGTGGCAATAGTACCACCGTCTTCGATCCCATCTTAGCCACTAGTTGGACGATTAGCCCTGACGCTAGGGACTACACATTCGACTTAAGGCAAGGAGTACGATTCAGCGATGGACAACCATTCAACGCCTATGACGTCTGGTTCAACTACTACCGAATCACGCTGAACAATGGACCACCAGGCTATCTACTCGGAACTGCTATTTTCAACGCTGGGTCAGTTACCTTGAATGATTTGAACACCTTCAACTTCACAAGCCCGACTCAAGCCCAATTAGCAGTTATGCAGAACGCGAACCAAAGCATTCAAGTCATTGACCAGTATACGATTGCATTTCACTTCTCAGCGCCACACCGCGAATTCATCCCACGACTTGCATCACCGGCAGGTGGAATTGAGGATCCGAACTTCGTTCAAATTCACGGCGGAGTGCAAGGCAACGGAACCGCAAACGACTATGTAGAGCAGCATTCAGCGCCAGGAACCGGTCCATACATCCTTCAGAGCTGGACGCGTGGACAGCGCATCACCCTTACACTGAATCCGTATTACTGGGGCCCAACACCGCACATCAGCACCGTCATCTACCAATTCAAAACCAACATGGTTGACGCCCTGAACGACCTCAGAAGCGGCGGGGCACAATTGATGTACACTGTACCCTTCAACCTCCTCCCAGACATTCAAGGCACTCCCGGCATAACTCTCGAAAACACCGGATTGTCGTTGGACATTTTCTGGATTAGCATAAACACACGCGCACCACCACTCAACAACGCCATGGTGAGACAAGCAATCAACTACGCGATCAATAAGCAAGCAATTATCGATGGAATCATTCATGGATACGGAGTTACGTTTCAAGGGCCACTCCCCAGAACTATGTTCGGCTACAACGACAGCATACAACCATACGGCTTCGACCTCAACATGTCAAAGCAACTCCTGGCCCAAGCTGGGTACCCAGGAGGCAAAGGCATCAGACCACTTTCCCTACTCTACTTCACCGGCGACCCAGTTGCACAGGCAGTTGTACAAGCAGTGCAATCTGATCTGGCTCAAGTAGGCATCACCGTGAATTTGCAAGTCGTCACGCAACCAACATACTTCAGCATCGTAGCCACAATCCCACGCGTGTCAAACTACCCAGACATGGTCTACACAATCTGGTTCCCCGACTACGCATACCCGGACGATTACGCATACGCGTTTGAGAACTCCGCTTCGGTCTTCGACAACACGAACTACAACGACAGCAGCCTCAACATGTGGACGAACCAGGCCTTGAACACTGGTAACACGACCCTACAGCAACATCTGTACTCACTGGTTACTCAACGCGACAAAGACCTAGCAGGCAACATTTGGCTCTTCCAAACTAAAATCGGCAACGGAGTACCAGCATACGTGTCAACAGTTCAGAACGTGACCTGGAACCCAATACAATACGGATTCAAGTTCGCACCACTCTACATATCGCCCGCCGGAACGGCACAAGTGATTGGCAACACCTGGCTAACAACAATTCAAACCGTTCCAACAGAAACCACAATCAAGAAACTCTAGCAATATCCCGAAGTGCCGACTGTCAAGAGTCGGTGCTTCACTTCTCTTTTTCTCAACCTCCTTGAAGCACTGGTTTTTGATCAAGTAGGTTCGCACCGTTCTTTTCTCAATCTTTCGTGGAATTTCGTAAGCGGCAAGCGTGCGGCTCTTACAATTAACTCAAATTTGGTGGTTAGGCGCGATGCATATCATGAAGGGAGTGGTCCAACCTTTAGTTCACGAATAATGGAGTTCACGAAGAATTTTGAGAACCTTAGTTTTGAAGGGAAACGTTTTCGATGGGAATGAGTACTTTGAACGAGGCGTAGTCGTAATAGACGAAGAGCAGAGCGTTATCGTCAACGTAGGTCGTGAAGGAAGCGTCGACGAGCCCAGGGATGGCAGAGTAATTCCTGCCGTCGGACAGACCATAATTCCAGGGCTAATAGATACACACATTCACTTTTGGGGTTCCAAAGTATATGATTTGACTTCATGGGTCACCGTTCCTGAAACACTTGTTGCCCTCCGATCTGTCGCTCAACTTCGGAAGCTTCTGATGTCTGGTTTCACGACTGTGAGGGAGATGGGCACAAAAGGTGGCGCCTTTCTCAGTCGAGCTCTCAGGGAAGGCGCAATCGAAGGCCCAACCCTTCTCTCATGCGGCCGATCTCTGGGGCAGACTGGTGGTGACGACGACCCAATCAACTTACCCCTACCCATAGCACAAGAGCTCTCATACTCCTACTTTGCAGATGGACCATGGGAATGCCGAAAAGCTGTGCGAAAGGTAATCCGTGATGGCGCCGATTTCGTGAAAGTGTACGCCGCCACAGGAAGTACTCCAGAGATGTACACGTCACCGGTCTCACGCGTAATGCGTCAACTAACCGCTGAGGAATTGAGGGCGATCGTTGACGAAGCACACGCGGTTGGTATGAAGGTTGCGATACACGCTATTGGCGAGCAATCAATGACAAATGCTGTTGAGGCCGGAGCCGATTCTATCGAGCATGGGATGGCCTTAACAGAGGAAGCGGCGCGCGAAATCAAAAAGAAAGGCATATACTACGTCCCAACCTTAAGCGTCCTACTCACCAACCCATCACTCCGGACCGCCATTGATAATCCGAATGCCCCCGATGATGTGTTCGTCAGAAGACATGTTACGTCCGATATGGAAATTGCCAAAAAGTATGGACTGAAAATCGTTTCAGGAACCGACTTCGGCGGCAACGACGCACAAGCACACGGCCAAAACTACCAAGAAATTGTAAGCCTGGCTACGTATCTTGGTAACAAGGAAGCCTTAATCGCAGCCACCTCCCGCGCCGCAGAATGTTGCGGGTTGACGAACACGGGCCAATTGAAGAAAGGGTTTGAGGCAGACGTTGCCGTGGTCCGGGGTAACCCATTGGAAAACATTCAGGCACTCGCGCCAACCAACATAGTCCATGTCGTTAAACACGGCAAACTATTCAGTAATTCATAATCCACGAAATACGACATTCAAAGCTGAGGCATGACAGCTCCGCCCAAAGTCAAAGCAATACTGCAATCGATTCTTGGCTTGAGATGCTTGAATTAGCTGTAAACAACAGGTTAATCGCACTGTTGAAGTCCAGCGGCTCAGATGTTGCACGCTGCATCGTGGAATCTAGAAGGCTCAGACACTCTCTCGGTTGACTGGCTAAGAATTCAGTGAATGATGCTACGCAAAGCTCAAGCAATCGTCTTAGTTTGGGCATTTGGAATTTTCGTGCTGAACTTTGGAATCATGAACGCGAGTGCACCGCCTACGAACAGAAACGTTGTCATTGTGATTAACGCGGATTGGAGCCCGATTCGGTCGGCGAGGGCACCGAAGCCTAGTGCGGCGAAGCCGCCTATTCCAACTGCCAACCCCAACATGAGCCCTGAAACCGTGCCCACATTCTGTGGAGCTGCCTCCGAAGCCATTACAACAATAACTGTCCAACTAGTGTACAGCACAACCCCAGCTAACACTAGGAAAATTATGGATGTGAGCCCACTGGTCAATAGGAATGCGAGGAACAGGGGGGTGCCAATTAGTAGAGAAGAAGCGATCACTGGAAACCCTCCGATTCTATCGGAAATATACCCACCGGCGAACTGTCCGAGAATACCTATCCCAAGCCAAACTGAAGCCAGCGCCGTAGCGACTACGAGCGATTCACCTCTTGCAACGAAGTACACTGGCAGGAAGGTTTCTGCTACAGTTATAGTGGTCGAACGACAAGCAGTGATACTGGCGAGCAATCCAACTAGACGTTTGTTCGCTGGGGTTTGTGTTGGGATGACATCGGTGATTGAAGATTGCGTTCTTGCTGTGACTCTAGCCTTGAGTAGGACTAGCGCAGTTATCAGCCCGATCGGAAGCAAGAGTAGTGTTCCGTGTAAACCGTAGGCTGTGAGTAGCAGCCCCGCGACGATCGGGCCTAAGAAGAAGCCTGTATTCCCACCTGCTATGAAAAACCCCATAGCCTGTCCTTTCCGGGAACTCCCAGCCTTTACGACTGTAGAGAAGGCGGGCGGGTGAAAGCTAGCAGTACCCAGTCCAGCTGTCCCAAGTAGAAAGAGCAGTACGACGTAGTGTTGGGAGATGCCCACGAAGCTCATGCAGATGCAATTCAGCGCAAGTCCGATTTCCAGTAGCCATGTTGCGTGTGTGCGATCGAACCATCGGCCAAGAAAGGGTTGTAGCACAGATGAGAAGGCGTTGAAGACTAAAGCCGCTAGCCCCGCGAGCATGTAAGAAAGTCCGAATGCGACTATGAGTACTGGAAGAAGCCCAGCAAGAAGATTGGAGTACATATCGTTTACAGTATGTCCGAGCACTAGCAGCGGTGAGTACGATGACCTTGCCTGAGTTTGATTGGTTGCTGGTTGCATGTGGGAAGCGCGCTGCTTTTCCGTGATCAACTAAGAATCATTCATAAAACGATGAGGACTAGTTCTTGCTATTGACAACTAATTTGTTGACCCGTTCAAACCATAACACCGCTGCTTGTTCTTGATGCGAATTGAAGATCATGTGTGTCTCATTCAGTGGCTCTGGTAAGGCTGAAGCGGCTCAAGTCTTCGGGCGGTTTGATCTTTCTGAAGAAAGCTAATACTGCGGCGGATGAGATGAGATAGCTTGCGATGGCGGCTACGAATGGAAGGTTAAGCAGCCCTACGCCAAGGAATTCTCCACCTACGAAGACACCAAGTGAGAGCCCCAGGCCCCAAGCCGTGTAAGCGAACCCAACCACCGTTCCTCGCTCCCTCTCACCAACAACGCCCATCATGTAAGATTGCAGAACCGCCCAAGATAGGCCGGAGACTACGCAACGAATTATGAATATGATAGACGCCACCTCAAAGGAGGAAGTGAAAGGCATAAGCCCGAGTACCAACGCACCGATAACCCCTGTGCCAATGATCGTCGATACCGTTCCCCGTCTGCTGACAAGCATCGGAATTAGCGGTATGGAAACGATCGTAGCCAAATTCGCCACTGCAATCCAGACCCCAACCAAAGTTTCCGACGCTCCAAATCGCATCGTATACCAAGTCGGCAGCAGCTGAACTAATGACAAACCAAACCCGGTGAAGGCGAAAACGGTGGAAAACTTCGCAATCGATGTCCAAGACGCAACACCAGAGAAGAACGATCTCTTGTCTCGTGTCAACTGTGGAGTAGGGCGATCACGTTGCGAGATCTTGAGTTCCGTGTAGTTTCTCTGCTCCTTAACGAAGAATAGAGGGATTACTGAGACCGCTGCAATTCCTACCATAATGAAATATGCCTCAAAATGAGCCGTGCTTTCACTCTGACCGAAGACGGAACTGAAAAGGCTCGGTAGAAAACTCAAGGCTGCGCCTAATGTTAGAGCAACATCCCAAGCACTCAGCAATACACCGAAGAGCGTAGATCGTCTTTTGTCTGAGGCCGAGCCAGCGAGCATGGGAATGAGTGCCGGGTTTAGAATCGCTCCACTCAAACCGCCAGCGAAACCAACTCCACCAATAACGCTAGCGATTATGAGCAGTAGTGGGTTGAGCGTTAATCCGAAAATAGTATATGCTAAGCAGGGGAGAAAGGTACCTATTATCAGGAGTTTCTTCTTCTCATACTTGTCGGCCAAGAGTCCAAAAGGGATCAGTCCAACCGTAAGCGCAATGGCGCTCACTGAGTAAATTAGGCCGATCGTAGCTGGATCGTAGCCGATCTCCGCGAGGTAGATGAGGGGTACAACATTGAGGTAACCCACTGGAATGGTGTTCAAGAACGCCGAAAAGAGCAGTAGCGAACTGTTCGGAGTCAGGAGATTGTCATCCATCGTTACCACAAGAAGGTATGATCGTGCTCAGTTCATGCACCCCGAGTAAGCATGACGCTTTCATAAACCGTCTTAATGCTTACCAACAAAACTAGAGGCGCTGCTACACTTGATCTACAGATCAAGTAAGGGTAAGCGAGAATTGAAACCAGTCTATGGTAGTTTCTAAGGAAATCTCTTCATTATAGCTTTGTATATCCATCTCGAGAACGATCATTTGAAGGTGAGAGTCGAGACTCTTTGAAAGTTACAGTGAAATTTCTTGCAGCTGCACGAGAAAAAGCAGGCGTTAGAGAGGAAATATTGGAGTTCACAGAGGGAGCAACAGTCCTAGAGATTTTGCAAGAACTGGCCGCAAGGCATGGTGAGGAACTCAAGAAATACATATTCGATCCGGTCTCACAAACCCCGCGGCCTCACCTACAATTCCTATTGAACGGTCGATCAGTTTCCATGATGGGAGGGTTCTCGGCAAGAATCACCGAGGACACTGTTCTACTGATGTTTCCGCCAACATCAGGCGGATAATTACAATGACGCTGCATAACGACTTTTCTACTAGAACCGCACAGTCATCATTTGATTTCCAATGAAACCTGGCCGTGCATACTGCGGTAAAATTCTGTCCGTTAACCTTACAGAAAACGAAGTCCAAGAGAACCCCCTTCGGCTTGATTGGGCTGAGCATTATATCGGAGGAAAAGGACTCGGAATACGATACCTATATGACATCGTCAAGCCGGGAATTGCCCCTTTCGCACCGGAGAACCCCATTATACTGATGACCGGACCCCTAACCGGAACCGTAGCCTCGACAATGTCGCGAATGGCGAACGTGACCAAGTCCCCTCTTAGCGGGACCATGAGCGATAGTCACTCTGGCGGATACTTCCCTGCAGAACTCAAGTTCGCAGGATTTGACGGAGTCATCATTACAGGACGTTCACCCAAACCCACCCACCTCGCCATTAAGGACGGTAAGGCTGAGTTGAAGGACGCGAGCCACCTCTGGGGAAAGGACGTATTCGAAACCACCGACCTGGTCGTCAAAGAATCAGGAGAAAATCCTCGTCATTATGCTGACGGACCCAAGGTCGGCTGCATTGGAAGATCCGGGGAGAACAAAGTAAGATTCGCAGCCATAGCCTACGACAAACACCATTTCGCTGGCAGAGGCGGAACCGGCGCAGTAATGGGATCGAAAAACCTGAAAGCAATTTCCGTCCGAGGAACGAAACAAGCCAAAGCACTCAGCATTAACTCCGAGCCAACGTTTCTAGCCATGGTCCGGGAGGTAATCAAGAAAGACATTAAAGAAAATCCGGATGAAGAGATGCTCATCAAAACGGGTACGCCGGGTATAGTGGCCTTGAGTCAAGGCGCGGGGCTGCTCCCAACTAGGAACTTCCAAGCTGGAACTTTCGCTGAAGCTGACCAAATAAACGCCGATGCGCTGTCAGACCAGATATTGGTTCGACACACTACAACCTGCTTCAGCTGCTCTATCGGGTGTCGCAATGTGGCGAAGGTCAAAGACGGTCAATACGCTGGCCTGGAGGGTGAGGGACCCGAGTATGAGACCCTGGCATTGTGCGGTTCCAACATGGGAATCAGCGACATACGAATCATTCTGAAATTCAACGAAGAATGCTCAGACATGGGTTTGGATACAATCTCGGCAGGCAACGTCTGCGCTTGGGCTATGGAACTCTATGAGAGAGGAATCTTGACAGAGAAAGATACTCAGGGTTTAGAGTTGAAGTTCGGAAACGCGGACGCTGCAGTTGCTTTACCTCGACTCATTGCAACTAGAACAGGGATTGGAGACTCGCTGGCAGAGGGGGTCGCTCGCGCGTCGAAGCTGATAGGCAAGGGCTCGGAGAGATATGCTGTGCATGCGAAGGGGTTAGAGTACCCTGGCTACGACCCACGTGCAACATTTGGAATGGCCTTGGCCTATGCGACATCAGAGAGAGGTGCAGACCACAATCGAGCCTGGCCAGTTGGCTACGATGCGTTCGGGAAACTTGATCCGTTCACTCCGGACGGTAAAGCTGAGTTAGTGCAAACCGACCAAATCCGGACAACGGTTAAGTGGAGTATTGAGATGTGTGACTTCCTAGCCGCCAACCTCGGTTTATGCGCGAGGCTACTGAGTGCTGCATGCGAGACTAATTACACCGAGGAAGACATGAAGATCATGGGAAAGCGCATCTGGACGTTAGCCAGGCTCTTCAATGTCAGAGAAGGCTTCTCCAGAAAGGACGACACAATACCACCGCGAATGTATTTGGACCCGCTACCTGAAGGCAATGCCAAAGGCAAAGTCGTATCCATGCAAGACTTTGACAAGATGCTCACCGACTACTACAATCTATGGGAGTGGGATGACCAAGGAAAACCATTGGCAACCAGTGTCGAAAAACTCGGACTATCCGAGTTAGACACTTAGCCCGTACGCTTCAATGTATCGGACATCGAAGTTTCAGAAGATCCGATTACATAGAGTATCATGGTAGGTAATCACAATGGCTGCTATCGAACATCACCTCAAACTTCTATGTGACGCTGACGGCCCATCCGGATACGAGGACGAAGTTCGGCGATTGATTGTCGCAGAAGCCATGAGGCACACATCGAAAATCGAAGTTGACTCACTGGGAAACGTTTTCGCAGAAATCAAAGGCGCGCAATCAAGCCCGAAGCTAATGATCGCTGCCCACATGGACGAGGTGGGATTGATGATTAGATACGTTGAGGATACTGGTTTTCTTCGATTTAGCACGATTGGAGGCATAGACCCGCGAATCCTCCCAGCTCAGCGAGTCAAATTAAAGGCGAAACAGAATTGCGTCGGAGTCGTGGGAAGTAAGCCACCGCATATACTATCACCTGACGAGATGAAGAAACCATTCGAGATGAGTGACCTCTACGTTGACATTGGAGCATCCTCTCGGGAGGAGGTAAATCGTCTAGACGTTGATGTTGGGACAGTAGCGGTCTTTGACACGCCTTTCAAGCACACCAGCATAGAGAACGTTGTGGTGGGCAAAGCGTTAGACGACAGAAGTGGATGCACGGCCGCCCTCGAGATTATGAATTCACTCGCTCGCGATCCTCCCAATTCTACCGTAGTTTTCGCATTCACTGTCCAAGAAGAAGTAGGGTTGAGGGGTGCAAGCGTAGCAGCAAACCGCATCAATCCGGATTTGGCTTTGGTTCTTGAGACGTCTGTCGCAGCAGACTCCCCTGACATTATGCCAAGAGATAGAATAGCATCAATGGGCCGAGGCCCTGTCGTTCGTGTCTTAGATTCGACAATGATAACTCAACGACCCATGCTACAATTCATCAAGAATACCGCGGAACGGAATTCCATACCTTATCAACTCCACGTCTCGTTAACAGGAGGCACGGATGCCGGCCGAATCCATATAAGCGGAAGCGGCGTCCCAACGGGCGTACTTTCCACCCCCTGCCGGTACCTTCATGGCCCGTCGCTCATGCTCAACTTGACGGATCTGAACCACCTTGCAAAACTAGGTGACTTCATCGTAAGAGGAATAAACTCCTCCAAGATCAAGTACGATCAAGAAATCGCATGAATCGTAAGCAATCGATTGCAGCGAATTTGAATATGTGCACTATTTCCTCAAACCTAGTGCCCTTACATGGCGTTGATACGTTCTGAATCGCGGACATTGAGTGAACCCTCGGTCTGCTTTGCTCTTGCAAAATTCCCTTAGCGTGTTGCTATTCGGCTTACGATATCTGATAGTTTTTGTATTTCTCTTAATTGACGATTGTGCTGTGCAATGGTCTTCATCCAAGTATACACAGTCCACAATTTTCTCCTCGACAAGCAACTCGGCATAGCCAACATAAAATTTCCGTTCAGTACCTAGACTTACGCATAGGAGAGAATACTCGAAAATTCAAGCACTTCGTGTGTAAGTATGGAAGAGAGCAATCATCAAAGCAGTCGTAAATACTGGCAAATCTGCGAGCCAAGTCGTTTATTTGTCCGGCCTTGTCTGCAACACACATGAATGGGGTAGGAAGTAATGCTAGAGGCTAGAAAACTGGAAACACGTCAAGCTGATTTTGGAGTTGTAGAATTCAGAGGACCCGCTCGTGAAAGAGGGTTCAAATACGGAGAGAGATTTGCTTCGCACATCCAAGAGATACTTGATCGGAGTCTGACCTTTTACAAGACTACCGCTAATCTAAGTAAGGATGATGTGCTTAAGACTGCAAGCAAGTTCTGGCCCTTCATCGAAGAATATTCAGGCGAAATAGCTCAAGAATTGTTGGGACTAAGCGAAGGATCAAATCGAACAATAGAAGAGATCACTCTCCTGACCGCGTTTAACGAACTTCAGTTCTACTATGGCTCTGCGAGCCTGTCAAAGTACGGAGGACTCAGGGGATGCACGTCGTTCTGCGCTACAGGAGAGGCTACCGAAAAGGGCGAAACACTCATAGGCCAAAACAATGACGGCGGTATATGCCCAGACATCGATGAATTCGACTTTCTGATGAATATGAGGACGGATTCTAGTGTTGATTTCCTTACGCTGAATATTATGGGCTGTCCAGCGTTCGTAGGCGTGAATTCGAAAGGCCTTGCACTTTGCATAAACGCTCTAAGCGATGGAGATTTCAGAATCGGAGTACCATTTTCCGTAATCACTAGAAAAGTTCTAGGTTCCAAAAGCATAGGCGAAGCCATCGGCGCCGTCATCGGACCTGAAAGAGGAGCAGGCGCGAACTATTTGATAGCTGACGAAACCGGGGAATGCTACGATATTGAGACAACCGCTAGAAGCTTCAACTACTTCTATGTTGACAAATACTTAGGACATTCCAACCATTACTTACATGAGAATGCGTTCAAGGACCAAGTGGTTTCGCGCAGAATCGGTCCAAGCACTATCATCAGAAGCAACAGGATGAACAAGCTGCTTAAGAGAAATCTAGGCAAGATTAACTCCGAGATGTGCTTCGGGTTTTTGAAAGATCATGCAGGTTACCCCACATCAATATGCACCCATCCCGACGAAGCCGTTGCGCCCGAAATGAGAATGAAAACTATGGATTCAATAGTGATCTCGCCTGAAAGAAGGGAAATTCATATCACACGTGATAACCCATGCAAAGTACCTTTCAACGGTTATTCCCTTCAGTAACCATGCCTTATCTACACTTCACAATCTTCAGACTAAGAGTGCAGCTGAAACTAATTGACAACGTTACATGGCAATAGATAGAACTCCTTGACCGAACGTTGCGCGTAGGCGGTTTGTCAAATTAAATTATACTTATAACAAGCTACGTAGTGATCCTCATCTGTCTTAATCAGTTGTTGTTCTTCTCCACGGCATCTATCGTCAGCATACGGGCATCTCGTATGGAATGGACATCCTGACGGCACATTAAGTGGACTTGGTACGTCTCCCTTCACTTCTAGCTGAACTTTTCTTGCAGATGGATTCGGGACCGGAACAGCAGAGATCAATGCTTTCGTGTAGGGGTGAGCAGGTTGACTGATTACAGCGTCTTTTGACCCTATTTCAACGATTTTTCCGAGATACATGATTGCAATTCTATCACAAGTGTACCGCGCTAACGCCAAGTCGTGCGTCACGAAGAGGCAGGCGAAACCTGTCTTCTTTTTCAAATCGAGTAGCAGATCAAGGACACCAATTCTCACAAGTGCATCCAGCATCGAGACAGGTTCGTCGGCTACTATCAGTTTCGGCCTCAAGACTAGGACTCTTGCTAGAGCAATTCTCTGTCTTTCACCTCCGCTCAGCTCGTGGGGATATTTGTACACGTAACGTTCCGGCGGATGCAACCTAACCTCATCTAGGGCGTGCATGATCATCTCTAGTTTCTCTGACCTGTTCTTTGCGAGGCCGTGTGTTTCGATCGGAAGCGATAGCAGGCTCATCACGTTTTTTCGAGGGTTTAACGACCTGTAAGGATCCTGAAATACCATCTGCATATGTGGACGATATTTTTTCATGTCATTTGGGCCCAGATCTGTGATGTCATGGCCCTCGAAGAAGATCTTCCCTCCCGTCGGCTCGAAGAGTTTTAGTACCGTTCGTCCCGTAGTTGTTTTACCGCATCCACTCTCTCCGGCCAATCCTAGAATCTCGTTGCTGCCAATCTTGAAGCTCACATGGTCCACCGCGCGCACCCAGAACGCTTTTCGAGAGAAAGGTGAGAATCCGCGATTCACGCGGAACGTTTTCTCTAGATCCTGAACTACGAGAGTTTCTTCCACGTTTGTTTCACCTTTTCCCAATTGTAGCATGCTGCAAAATGGCTCGGCGTGATTTCTCCTAACTGAGGCTCCTTCTCGCATCGCGCTTCAGCGTAGGGGCATCTTGGCATAAGCCTGCAACCCTGTGGAGGATTACGTAGGTCAGGCGGAAATCCAGGGAGCGTCTTCATCTCCCTGATTGGCCCTAGAATGCTGGGGAAAGCGCTCAAGAGGGCGTTTGTGTAAGGGTGCATAGGCTCATTGTAGATGTCTGTTGTCTTTCCAAACTCAACGACTTTTCCTGCATACATTATCGCAATTTCACTGCAAATCTCCGCGGTTAGCGAGAGATCATGCGTGATGACAATAAGTGAAAGCCCAAGTTTGGCTTGAAGTTCTCGTACGAGCGTCAAGATTCGGCCCTGCGTAATAACATCGAGTGCGGTTGTTGGTTCATCGGCTATCAAAACGTCCGGGTCGCACGAGAGAGCCATTGCTATTACAGCCCTCTGTTTCATTCCGCCGCTAAATTCATGCGGGAAATCTTCTGCTCTTGCTGGGTCTACCCCTACTAACTCCAGCAGCTCCCGCGTTTTCTTTACAGCGTCTGCTCTAGTGATCTTTCGATCATGAGTCTGAATGGCTTCAACGATTTGATCTCCTACTTTGAACACGGGATTCAGGGCATTCATGGCACCCTGAAACACTAGGGCTATTTTCTTCCAACGGATCCGGTTCATCTCGTTCTCTGTCTTCTTGACGAGGTCCTCTCCGTTGAACAGGATGTTACCGCTGGTAATTTTTGCGTTTGATGGAAGCAGTTTCATGCTTGATAGTGCGACGGTTGTTTTTCCGCAGCCTGACTCTCCCGCTATCCCAAGAGCATGTCCCTTTTCGAGCGATAGGCTGACTCCTTCGACAGCATTGACAGTACCGTCGGAGGTGAAGTAGGATGTATTGAGCTGATTGATTTCCATCAAAGGCATAGATTTGTTCCTCTGGTTACTTTCTCATCTTCGGGTTTAGAATTCGATCTAGGGAGAACGAAATCAGGGTGAAACTGATTATGGTCAGTGAGATGCAAAAGCCGGGGGGTAAGAACCACCACCACATTCCGCGCAAGAATGCTCCGCGAGATTGAGCAAAGTGGAGCATCGTTCCCCAACTCTTCGCGGTGGGGTCTCCTAGCCCTAGAAAGCTGAGGCCAGCTTCATACAATACGCCAA
>DATIYC010000132.1:0-4228 GCA_035517955.1 Candidatus Acidiferrales bacterium
TGCGTACAGCAAGTTGGTGATCCTGAGAGAACTGTAAAACAAATCTGGCCCAGCCAAAGCTCGCCACTTTTGGTTCCCAGTCACCGTAGGCGTTCATTGGGCTGCGTAGGTTATCTCGGCTAGTTGCCATATCGATGATCTAATTGAACTGGAATGCATAAACGAAAAACTTCTGAGGATAAATTTCGAAGGCGATGGCGATCCATTGCCGGTAGTGTCGGAGTAATCTTAGTGGCGTCAGGTCTCGTATTCGTATTTGCTAGACCAATGAACTCTCCAGTTAGCCTTGGTGAAATCTGCATTTTCATTTTAAGCGGAGTTGTTCTAGAGTTCTTTGCAATAGCTCCGGAAAGAGTTAGAATCTCAATTCACGCATTCATTGGGTTTCCGTCGCGTAGAGAGGAAGCTGAGTCCTAGAGATTGAGTGCGAATTGGGCTTTGCGGCTTGAGAGAGACCAGCGGTATAGCTCAACTCGATGTTACCTCTTTATCGCGGGGTGGAATCCGCCCTGCTTCTGAATTAGAATTCTAATAACGTATTCCACTCGTTGACCCATTGGAAAAGTGTTCGAATCACTCGCGCCGTTTTGTTTGCTTGCAGGCTTGCATAACTGCTTGGAGTTGTTGTTGGTAGCCGGTGCATCTGCAGAGGTTGCCTGAGAGGTAACGTTTGAGTTCAGTCTCTGTAACATTTGGTTTCATCTTAACTACGGCAGAGGCGGTTACCAACATCCCCGGTATGCAATAGCCACACTGGGCCGCGTCATTTTCAATAAATGCGCTTTGAACTGGGTGAAGCGCGCTTTCAGTCGATAAGCCCTCGACCGTTGTTATTTCATGTCCGTCCGCTTGCGGCGCCAATACTAGGCAGGATGTTACTGGATTCCCGTCAAGTAAAACCGTGCATGCGCCGCACTCGCCCGTATCACACCCCTTCTTAACCCCCGTTGTGCCTACTTCATCGTGTAGAAAGTCGCAAAGAGTGAGGTTGGGCGCAATTCGCTTGTGCACTTTCTTTGAGTTGACTATGCAGTCCACTTCAACCGTTGGTTCAGGAATCAATGTTAGTTCAACCTCGATAAGTCCAGAACTTTGTTGATCGTTCTTTTCGTAAGAACGTAAACGAGGTGCCGCCGATAATCCGCGCCGGCTCTCACGTCGGAAATCGGTTTGCTCTCCTTTGCCGACAGTCTGGAGACTGATTCGATTGTTTCTGGGTTGATTGGGCTTCCGGTGAGTTTCGTGGAGCTTTCTCTTGCTAAGATTGGTGTTGGGGCTACCGCGCCTAATGCTATTCTGCTCTCTCCGAATTGATCCGATTGAATCTCACTGGCGGCGGCAACTGAGACTACGGAGATGACGTTTTCCTTTCGTTTCGCGGATCGCATCCAATAACTGAACACATGTTCCTTTATGGGGATCTCAACGGATGTGACAATTTCATCCGGGCGAATTGCGGTTCTCTTGACCCCAGTAATGAAATCTTGAACGGGCATTTGTCTGCTGGCTTGCTTGCTTTGGAGATGGACTTTGGCGTTTAGAACTATGAGCGGTGGGGCCGTGTCGGCGGCCGGAGAGCCGTTGGCTAGGTTGGCGCCTATGGTTCCTAAGTTTCGGATCTGATACGTGCCTACTTGCGATGCGGCCTCGCTTAGTGTTCTTGCGTACTGGTTTACTATTGGGTTTGTTTCAAGCTCAGTGTAGGTAGTCATCGCACCAATCTTCATGGTGTTCTTTGAGACTTCGATTCCTGTGAGTTCCTTGCGTACCCGGTTCAAGTCGATTATTACTTCGGGGTGGATCATGCGCTCTTTGAGTGCGATTGTGAGATCCGTTCCTCCGGCGATAAGTTTCGCTTTTGAACCGTACTCGTTTAGAACGTCGAGTAATTCGCTCAGGCCATTCGGCCTGAGGTAGTTGAAGGGCGCAATGGGAGCTAGGTATTGAAATGATTTCATTGAGCATCACTTGTACTCAAGGCGGTTCTAACTCGTTCAGGGGTGTATGGGAATTCTCTGATCGGGAAGCCTACTGCGTTGTAGATGGCGTTCGCGACGGCTGCTGCGACCGGTTCAATTGGCGGTTCTCCTATGCCTTTCGCGCCGAATGGTCCATTGTCGAGATCTGGGGCTTCGACGAGGATTGGTGTGATCGGTGGAACGTCTGCTGTGGTGGGGATGTAGTAATCTAGGAAGGATGGGTTCATGATCTTGCCGTTGGTTATTATCAAGTCTTCCATGAGCGCGTATCCTAGGCCCTGAACAACTCCGCCGTAAATCTGGCTCTTGAACTGGGTCGGTACTAAGACTGTTCCTGATTCGTGAGCTGCCACGTAATTCACTACATCAACCTTACCTGTTTCAGTGTCCACTTCTACCTCTGCAACGTGCACGGCCCATGAGTAAGATTTCCAAGGTGATCCCTCACCCTTTTCGGCGTCCCAATTGATTCCTGACGCGCGGTTCCAAGCTTGTTGTTTTAACTCGATGCCTTTGCGTCTACAGTCGGTAACTAGTTGATCGAAAGTTAGTTTCTTGCCTGTGGACGAGTTGCTAATGGCGTCATTGCTCCAATCCAGATCGTCTGGTTTGCAAGAAAGAGACTCCGCTGCGGCCTTCGCCATCTTTTCTTGTAGTTGTCTTGCAGCCAGGTAAATTGCCTTCCCGCCCATTACGGTGCCTCTTGAGGCTACCGTTGGGCCTGAATCTGATGTGCGAGCTGTATCTGCCATCTCGACGGTGATCTTCGTTTTCTTCAATCCCAGCACTTTAGCTACGATTCTTAGGTAGCCCGTATAGAGTCCCTGTCCGTACTCGACCATTCCCGTTCTCACATTGACGGTGCCATCATCCGCGACCTCAACAATGCCTGAGCCGATATCTACTCCAAGCGGTCCGAGGCTCGTGGGGTGAATCATGCAGGCCATTCCTATACCCCGTCGTACCTCTCCGCCTTGATTTGCAGAATATTTCTCCCGCTTCGTCTCCCAACCTGATTCCTTTACCGCTTTCAGCAAGCATTCCTCTAAGCCAACACTACTTTGCAGCAATTGTCCAGTCGCAGTTTTCGATCCAACTCGAAGTATGTTCCGCTTTCTGAATTCGAATGGGTCCATGTGAAGTTGCTTCGCAGCCTCATCCATCTGGAGTTCTGCGGCGAAGTGTGCCTGAGGTTTTCCGAATCCTCTAAACGCTCCCATCGGCACTTTGTTTGTGTAGGCTACCACGCCATCGACGTACACGTTAGGGATATCATAAGCGCCTGCGACTAAGCAGACTGATTGAAACAGCACTCTCGAGCTCAGGGAAGCGTATGCGCCGCCGTCGAGTACAACCTTAGCTCTTACAGCGACGATTTTTCCTTCCTTCGTCACTCCCATCTCTCTCTCAAATTTGATGGGATGTCGTTTCGGGTGGAATATCGTGGATTCTTTTCTTGAGAATGCTAGGAGTGTTGGTTTCTTGGTTAGATAGGTCGCTAGGGCAGCTCTCGCGCAAACCTCATCCGGAGCATCCTCTTTCCCTCCAAAAGCTCCGCCCGTTGGAGCGAGGATTATGCGCACATTTGGCACCGCTTTCCCGAGCACAATCTTTGCAGCCTTCTCCACTGCAAACGGGCATTGCAACGACCCAAGAACAGTTATGCCCTCAGGCGTGGGATAAGCCAACGCGGCTTCTGTCTCCAAGTACGCCTGTTCTTGGACCGGAGTGTGGTACGTTCCTTTGATTATGAAATCCGCCTTACGAAATCCCTCATCCACATCCCCCTTCCTAACGAAGTAATGATCGAGGAGGTTGCCCTTCTCATGCAACTTAACTGCGCCTTCTCGCAGAGCCTCCTCAGGTTCAAAAACCGCGGGTAACGGCTCATAGTCAACCTTCACGGCTTGCATGCCAAGTTCCGCGCCTTCCGGTGTATCGGCAATCACCATGGCTACCGCATCGCCGATGAATCTGACCTTCTTATCGCAGAAGAGCGGCTGATCTTGTATGAAGAAACCCACCTCGTTTGCGCCCGGAACATCCTTAGCCGTTACAACTCTCACAACGCCGGGGATGTTTTCTGCGGCCGATACATCCATTCCTTTAATGACAGCGTGAGCATGAGGGGATCTAACGATCCGTAAGTAGAGCACTTCCTGATCGATTAAGTCCGTAGTGTACTTGGTCTTTCCTAGAACTTTCTCTAATGCATCAATGCGTTGTAGTTCTTTGCTTGATTGCTCTGT
>DATIYC010000133.1:0-13018 GCA_035517955.1 Candidatus Acidiferrales bacterium
CGTCGTCGGCGCGGGGACTGAACTAACTGAAGCAGACGTGGAGAATTTCGCGAAATTGTTCGTGGCGGCATTGGTTGGGACATCTAAAAAGTTCTCAAAATCATGGAAGGGTACACGCGAAGAGTTACTAGCAGCCCTCTACACCGCAGCTCTGAGATATGTTCTGACGGACGCAGAGACGCCTGCAAAAGTGCGAGAGCTTCTTCAACGAGCATTACTCAAGAAAACCCATAACCCGCACAATCCCAGCCAAAGACGATCCCGACTCTAACAGCCTTTCGCTATAATCTTGATAGAGAATTTGCGGAGAACAGTGGTCTAACCTTCATCTTAGATGCTCGTCTGCGTAGAACCTAAAGAAAGCCCCGTACTATCCAAGCGTCCTACAGCGCCAGGCAAACTGGTTTCTGCGGTAATTAGTCGGCCGACCAAGGTAGACGGTTCTCTGTTGTAGCCCAGTTCTTGTTCACGTGATCTTCAAGAGGCTACACCCGATCTTTGGAGAGATATGACTAGGGCCGAGGCAACTCAGTCCACATCCACACATGGCGATGCTACCGGCCCTGGAACGCGTAGGGTGTTCTGCGGGGATAGGGGTGAGTGAAACAAATCCACCCGCCCAAAAAACGACACGAAACGACAAAAACAAGCACAAAAAACCCAAGCACAACGACAAAACCACCCACACCACCACCCAGAACCGGCCCCGGAAAGGTCTATTGACAATAAGAATCGGTTGTTCGCGGTTCTCATGGTTCAAGGGGTTGAACCATTCTTGGCCCCTTGACTACCCCTACCGTCATCCCAGACGGCGATGGGTAATCTGCGCCCTTCCTCAAACTTGCAGGACGTCCTAGATACACTGATAGAGCTTATCGGGAAAACGGCATTTTCCACTATTTCCACCAACCTGTATGAACGACTTTCAGGGTGTCAAGGTTCGGAATGGATATGCCGAGAAAACATCGCGTTAGGTTACGTGGAGGAAAACGAATGCCTCTGACCGTTAGGAAACGAATTCAGCATGACGTCCAAAAGAACAGGGGCGCCTTGACACGGTTCGGGTATTGCTTACATTGCCCCGACCATGTGCGGCATGTAGCGATTAACAAGGCCGCTCAGCTAGAGGGTCCTACTAGGACTGCACGGCGGCTTATCCTGTTAGAAACGTGGAATAAGAGGAAACATCCGTCAGCAGCTCGTATTGCCCATGCAGATCACAACTATCTTAAACAACATTACCTAGAGTAATCATGGAGAGTATTTCTGAATTGGTTTCCAAGAAAGAGATGCGTTTTCAGGGAAAGAATAAAGACTTGACACAGTTGGCTCAGCAGATTTCCGATGCCCTACGCGCTGACGGGTACAAGGTACAATCCACGACTGGACTATCTGGGCCAGTGATCCAAGCACAGAAGGCAGGTATCCTCCGCGATATTATCAGCGCAGACAGATGCTTCACCATCGCAATCACCGGACAACCCAATGATTTCACGGTGACGATGGGAATCGGCAAGTGGGTACAGAACATTGCAGTTGCAGCGGCAGAAGCACTTCTACTCTCAGCATTGTTTCTCGCTGTGGACGTTCCAGAAATGCTTTGGACCGTTCACGTAGAGAACGCCATCGGAAAGAAGATTACAGGAATAGTAGGCTAACCAAAGCCTACTTTTTTTCACTACTGCTCATTTCAGTCCACTTAGAAGCTAAGTCGTCTCTGCGGGGTCGGTAGACTTCGCTGAAGAACCGACTTTGCGAGCGAAGCACTTCGTCCGGATACTGATCTACGATAGCGAGAGCCTCCTTCCAGGCTTGCGTAAAATGTGTGCCGAAACGAGATTCTATTTGTTTGTTGAAATCTGCCTCGGTTTGAATTGTACCACCAATCGTAAAGTAAAGGCGAGTACCCCTCTTAGAAGTGTAAGCCATCTCATCCCCTAGGAGTAACGTTTCCTTTGCCTTCACTTCAGCCCTGTGCCCCATCGCTCCGCCCGGTCCGGGTCGTTTCTTGAACCCGCGTTTAGCTGCCGCGTAGAAGATTGCTCTATTCAACCCCCAACTCTTGGCCCGAGTATCAGAAAAACCAAGTTGCTTAGCCCTAGCGGCCTGCAGGAGAGCCATTACTTGAAAACGACCCACGTTCATCCAATCAGACCAGCAACTAAATTCTGGAGGCGCAGTTAAGCTCGTTTCTACTCTATAGCATCTTGCCATTAAGAACAATTTAAGCGACATAGTGGCAAATGTATAGCACACTAACCAGAATTACGCGATCAGTCGACAAGAACCTTGGTATCAGTGGGTAGTCTGCAGAAGCCGGGCTCTGATTTTCTCAAGTTCAGTTATGGACCTACCAATTAGATCGGCTAGTTTTGACCTGGCGTTCACTTCTGTTCTTGAAACGAATTTTCTGCTTCGCATCTCCCAGTCGTTGATGTTGGAGTGATGGGTTCGATTCTTAAGTCGAAGCCATTCGGTTTCCGCTTCCTGGAACGTAGATCTTAGTTTGGGCTCGGCCTGGTCTCTGAATGTTCCAACTTGTTCCTCAACGGTTTGAGCGATTTTTACTAGCCTTCCCAAATTGCACACTTAAGTCGAGTTCGATTTCCAGGTTAATACGAATTCTTAGAAAAGGTAGAAATCGAGTTCCCTGTTTTCAGACGAGGATAACTCGGGAAACTCATGCTCCCAATCGCTATAGCGTGAGCTCCCATGTTTCGCTCACTAAATTGTGCCCCCAGCTGTGATGTTTTTCTCTGCGTACGGGTTTGTAGCCGCATTCCTTGTAGACATGGCGAGCTGCGGTAAGGACGCTGTTCGTCCAGAGCGTTATCTTTCGATATCCGGCCTCCTTGGCGAACAACGTGCATTCCTCTACGAGCCTTCTACCGATTCCCAATCCTCTCGCCCTTGGTTCGACCAGAAGAAGACGCAGCTGGGCGACGGTCTTGGATTTTCTTACGAGAAATACTGAACCAACTATTTCCCCATCTTTCTCCGCGATCCAACACCGTTCATGTTTTGCATCGAAATTCTGCATGAAATTGGCCACAATTTTGGCAACCAATGCTTCGAATTGTTCATTCCATCCGTATTCTTGCGAATAGACCGCGCCGTGGCGGTGTATGACCCAACCCATGTCTCCTGGCTTAGGCGACCGCAACACGTACGGTACCCGTTTTCTCTTGTCTGAACTCGAAAAGTTTTCGATTTCGACCATGGCGTTAATCAACCGTCTCTGATCTGTTGGCGGAATTGAATTCAGCAGATTACTGACTTCATCTTGTGCACGATCGTGTTTCAACACCCTAATGGGATCGTAAAAACCTCTAGCGTTCCGTGTTAGTCCTGAGGCTCATCAAATGCTGGGGAATCTGTCACTAGTTCAGTAGAATCCAATAGATCCACCGGTTCAGCGTTCTTTTCCGCAGACTGCTTGTTCTGCATCTCGCGAATGTACTGAATCGCCTCGCCGAATGAGGCAGGCAGATGAATTGGTTCCAAGGTAGCCCCGTGCAACGTGAATCCTTTACGAGTCCCGATTAGGAGGATAATGGTTGCAATCGCAATGGGTGCAATCCAGAGTATCGATATCACTCTCTCAGTTTGAGGGACAAGGGTTGGAGCCAGGTGTGAGACGGTTGAGATAAAGTGTGACGTGAGGGTTCGTGCAACGATCGGTGCAACGTAATGCTGAATGAACATCAGGCCTGACAAAAGTGCTCCAATAGCGAAAGCTTTCCAATGGATACGTCGAATATGTTCAATCGAATTTATGCTTGAATACGGTAACTCCAACGTGCTTCGTGATATGTGGCCATTCTGAATGAATACTCTTCTTTCTGTTGCGGCAACTTTTCGAGAGCCATGTGACCAACTTCGAACCACGTCCTCTGGTTCTGCGATTGTTGATCGAACTTCGATAGGTAGGACGGATAGGCCGCTTTCTTTCTCCATTTCCTTTGTAAGCGCTTCGTCCAGCTCAACCATGAGTTTTGTGAGTGTGTATTTGCTAGCTTTCTCTCGTGCGTTTTCTGATAGTTTCTTCCACTTTGCAGGATCGTTGACTAGATCCGTGATTGCGCGAACGGCACCGTCAGTGTCGTTCGGCCCTTTGACAATCAGGCCCTCTTTTCCATCCTCCACTATCCAGGCTTGTCCGCCTACACCGGATGTGATTACCGGCACTCCTCCGAACATGAACTCAAGTTGCGATAGGCCGAGTGCCTCCATCTTGCTAAGGATGAGGTTAAGATACGAATTTTGAATAAGTTGGGTTTTTTCTCTTTCACTAATTTCACCCAAGTAAGTAACGTTGGGCAAACTTTCTGCGGTCTTTTTCACGACCTCAGAGTATTCTGAGTCACCTCTTCCTGCTAAAAGGAATCTTATGTCGCTTCTGCCGCGTAATTTCTGAGCTACTTCGAGCACGCCCGCTGGGTTCTTCCTATCCTCAATTGTTCCAACAAATGCGGTAATCCTAGCGTCGGGAAGGAGACCGGCATGCCGAAGGAATTCCTTCGGATCCGACGATGAATAACTAGTGAAAGAAAGATCATCAATTCCTCCAGGGAAGAGTATGCATCTATCCCTTGGCGCGCCCAACTTCACCTTAGCTTCGAGCTCAAGAGGGGTTACGACAAGTATCAGGTTAGCGACGCGAAGTATGGTTCGTAGAGAGAGACGATTCCAAGCGATCCTGTACGAACGTTCGACCAGGGAGTAACGGCCCGGTGATGGTTCCTGGAAGTGTGACATGTGGCAGAAAATTAAGGGAGCGTGGATTCCGCCGAGAGCCTTGATGTTGCGGCGCCATTCGACAAATTTCGCTACCTCTTCGGGACCATTCCATAGGGTGCTGTGGGTTATCAGGACATTGAGTTGAAATTCGTTCACGATCCTTTCGAGGGTGTGCACTATGTCCTTGAAGGCTATGCGACGTGGGGGCCACTTCGTGACAAGGCTAGCGACCCGGATGATGGGGATATCGAGTTCGGCGTCATTGAAGAGGAAAAAACCCTTTCCTCCCATCTGGTCTTCTCTAACCGCCTCCTTGCCGTCATGGTAAACGCTCGTTATCAGATATGCCTCGTTGCCAAGGTTTCTGAAGTACCTAACCATTCGCTGGGCGACTAGTTCCTGTCCTTTCGTTCGACTCGTCTGATACATTATGACGCCGATACGTTTCTTCAGCTGGAACCCGCCTTGCTATAGTAGCGATGTACACTTCGACTTATTTGCTACTTCCCCTGCAAGATTCCGAACCCAAAACACCACGAGAAGCAAGGTTTTTCGAACGACTCCAATGGAAAACATCATTATTATAATGCAAACATATGTTTCGTGTAATCTGTGATTATTATGGTGAAACTCGGAGCAGTATTCTCCGATTACGATGGCACCC
This sequence comes from Candidatus Acidiferrales bacterium, assembly GCA_035517955.1. Taxonomy (GTDB): domain Archaea; phylum Thermoproteota; class Bathyarchaeia; order 40CM-2-53-6; family 40CM-2-53-6; genus FEN-987. The sequence goes on from DATIYC010000133.1 coordinate 5,405, forward strand.
TCTGCCCTCTCGAAGTCCGTCGAGAAGACGCATACTTGTCACCAATACTAAGACGGCTGTTGACGAGAGTGGCCAAAGCTAAGCCGTTGGGCATTGTCACTACCAAGGACCTCGCGTTCATCAGGGAAAGGGTACCATTTGCACACGGAATCTCCGGCAGTTGCGGTTTGGAATTGCAAATTGGAGAGAAGGTCACGATCGACGAACGAGTTAGGCAACCAAACGAGAAATTTCAGAGGGCCTACCAGGAGGTTCTGAAGAAAGTTCTCCAGACTAGAGAGAATTTGATGATTGAGAGGAAGGAAAGTGACGAGGAAAACTTGATCGCTTTCTGCATAGACTGGCGGTTGGCGCGAAACTGGGACGAAGCAAAGAGACGCGCCACCCCACTTCTAGCTTACTGTCGGGAACAAGGACTCTTCGTGGTTGAATCTGACATCAGCCCCTTCGCCAATGTCTTTCCAATGAAAGTCGATAAGGGCGAGGCACTTCGAAATCTTAAGGAAGCAATGGGAGTCACGGGACCAATAGTTTACCTCGGAGACTCTGAAGTTGACGATGCCGCTTTCCAGGTTGCTGATATTTCAATCGGTGTCAAGCATCGCCGCGTCATGCCTAAGTTGCAATGCAAGTACAGAATGGAATTCTTTGAAATGGAAAACTTCCTATCCAAGCTCTTGGATTCAGATTTCGATTTCAGAGAAGACATGGTTCAAAGAAATGAAAACGTGTAAATAGTAACTGACATTTTCCACCGAGCCGCCACAATTTCTACCACGACTACTTACTCTTAACTCAACTCAATCCGGAAACCCTTCGGAGGTAATTGGAAAATTGAATGGACATTCGCCGTTGAAGCATGGCTTCGTTGACCTCGCAGCCATCCTCTTCGTAATTGGAGGAATTGTTAGTCTCGCAATGACGATTCTAACCATTCCCATCAGCAGCATATACCCCCTCAGCTTGCCCACCAGCTTCACTGCGTCATTCATAGTTGTCCTGGCAGTCGAACTGATTGCCTCGATCGGGGCAATCCATTGCGCGCAACTCGCGATGAGACGAATGTTGTCAGAGGCAGGAATTCAGGGGATAATCTTCGGTGCGCTGTTGCTAATCTTCAGCTTGGGTGTGACAGGCGCGACAGGAACAACAGCTGCGAGTGTAGGGACGGGCACAGGCGGATCAGGCACAACACTAACCGCGATAAGCTCAATTCTAATACTAATCGCGGGAATAATCTGCTTCGCGCTCAGACACACAAGTGTATCTGCCTCACCGATCGCACGCCAGCATGCCATCGCTCAACCTGCGTTCCAACAGTAGGACCCCGACGCGCATACCCCAACCTTTTTCTTCCCTTTATCCTCAGTTTTCGCTGAGGAGAAAAATAAACGTCTAAACTACTCTTAGCACTAATCATAATTTCCCTCTCACTACCAGTTTCAACTATCCTAGCGGTACACGCAGAATCAGGGCAATGGGTCAAGTTTGCAGGAAACCCAATCCTCTCCCCCACCGCCGGAACTTGGGACGCCGATTACGTTACAAGCCCGCGAGTCCTCTACGACGGCAAAATATATCGGATGTGGTACCAAGGCGGCTTTTCGGGGAACACGAGGATTGGTTACGCAACCTCGCTCGACGGAATTAGCTGGGTGAAATACAAGACTCCCGTACTGACGCCCGGCATGACAGGACAATGGGATAGCAGCGTTGTTGGCTTAGGTTCGGTGCTATGGAATGGAACGATGTACCTCATGTGGTATAGCGCGAGTAACCCCACAACCTACCAGTCTGGGGCAATTGGATTAGCTATGTCGACGAATGGAACCACCTGGACGAAGTACGCAGGCAACCCGGTATTGGCGCCGACTCCGGGCGGTTATGACTCCCAGTATGTTGCAGGACCTTATGTGATTCAACTTCCCCTTAGATTCAATATGTGGTACACCGGCCGAAACGTAGCTGGCCAGTCGCCTGGGTCAAACAGGATTCTACTAGCAACTTCAACGGACGGAATCAATTGGATAAAGTGGCCTAACCCCGTACTCAGTCCATCAACAAACTCTAGCGATTGGGATTCAGGTGGACTTTATGCTCCTTCAGTTATCTACGATGGAAAGAATTTCGGCCTTTGGTATTCTGGACTAAACCAGACTCTTCTCACGCCAATGATCGGGTTCGCGTCGTCGCCAGACGGAGCAACTTGGGTTCGATCACCCAGCAATCCCATACTAGTGCCCGGCCCCCCTGGAAGTTGGGATGCCGCCGGTGTCGAACAATCAAGCCCAGTACAGGTCGGCGCCAGCTACACGCTATACTACGATGGCGGAAGCAGTGGCGCCGGAGGCAAAATTGGTCTTGCTTTCGCTGCTCACGGATTCGTAATCGCAGAATTTCCCGCTCCCATGCTGGGTCTGTTGATAGTCCTTGTTGGATGCTCGGCAATCTTTCTGGTTCAAAATCGCCGACGACACAAAAAGTAACTGCATACCAACATGCCTCCGACCGCATCGAACTGAAAACAATACATTTGGGATTATAGACAGTGACTGTAGGTTAGTCTCATGACTGATGCACCAACAGGCCGACAACTAGTCGAAAAGGCATTCGTCTACATGACAACGCTCAGCAAAGAATGCCGAAAAACGCTCACCACCAGCTTCGGACAAGCGCACAAGGGCATACCATTCGACACTGTAGAACCCACGATGCGTAAGGAGGTGGAATCATGGTTCTCAACGCGAGACCACAATATCACCGTGAAACATGAGAAAAGCGAGAAAGGCAGACCGGGAGAAATCTCCATCACCTACGCCGGAGCAACAAAGGACGCTCACTTCAAGTTTCACATCGACGCGCAATTCACGCTTGCAGGACCAACAGAAAATGCTCCCTCATATCTGAAACTGCTGAACGTGAACGTAGACAAAAGAGACTTTACAAAATAGGCAAATCCTTTGTGACGCAATCATTGACCCCTCTCGAAGAGTTAGCTCAACTTGCCGGAGAAAGAAGTAGGCGAATCTTTGTGGCAGAAGATACTATTGATCTAACCAAGAATGAGGGAAAGAATTGCGTGTATATTCTCGAATTACCCGGCGCGGCTCCCGGTGCCTCCGGTGGGCGTGTCGGAGGGATTGGAGAGAGAAGAATTCAGAAGGCGCTATGCTTTCGCCAGGAGAGCAATAGGTGGATTAAGGTTTACGAAACAGATTTCGTCGAGAAATTAGATAAATTCGATCTGCCGTACCACGCAGCAGGTTTAGATGTAGTTTTGCCCGACGGATCCAAAAGAGTTGTTTCCGGGGTAATCGATCCAGAATTAGTCAACACATACAACGAAACGCGTTAATTATTGCCGAACTACCGATTTTATGAGTGGCAACAACACTTCAACATCTTGTCTTGAACCCAATTGCACTCTAAGCAGTCGACTCATTCCGCCCAATTGTGCGCGGTCGATCCATGACCTTAGAGCTTCTGGGACCGTTGTGTCGGCTTTGATTTGCGGAACAGCCTTTTCAGGAATGAATAGGAAGAGCTCCAGCTTTTCTCCGAAGAAGACCCGTATCCTTGGTGTATCTCTTACGCTATAGGTTGGTGCTTCCGCGTCCTTCAAGGGTTCATACTCTATGCTCTCAATGACGTTCTGTTCCGCTTTCAACTGATCTCGAAGGTAGGAAAATGCGTCTTTGCATGCTGATGCGCCTTTGCTGGAAAATTCTTCGACCGACATGCCTGCAGAACTCCACTCAGACGAAATGCCCGAAAGCCATATAGCAATTGCCCATATCGCACAGGCCCATAAGTTAGGAGTAGCGGCGAAGATGCCCCACAAACTAAGTAGGACTGCCTTTAGAATTCGTAGAAGACAGAAGAGAAAACAACGAGAGCGAAAAAGAACTGGAGCGAGCCGGAAACCAAACTAAACCTTCTCTATTAAGAGGACAGCATTCACCTGCACGATAGAGTAGTTCCTGAACTATTGCATCTTGTTCAGGAACCTATGACAGGCGCAAATGTATTCCATCTTACCGTCGGGGTATAACCAACGGTAGTGCGTGGTCCCTTTATCGTCCGTGAAGATTTCACAGACGTTCTCAGAATAAGCACTGACATGAGAAAATCTCCACTTTCCCTTACTAGCGTCAGTTGACGTCGACATGTCGCATTCAACCCAGGCATTACTGTTCGGTAGACCTCTAAAAAACAGACGTTGTCCGAAGATCGATCTAAGAAGACGAGAATGAACTACAGCTCTTTAGAGCACGGAAAGTTGAGGGCGTAGCCCTACCTATGTGAGAGGGGGCTTGGATCCAAGCAGCACCTGAATAACCATGAATTGACCGTTCCGTACGATTCCTAATTTTACCGTTTGACCTGCCGCCGCGTGTTCCTCAAGGAATGCCGCGAATGAGTCGTAGTTTGTTATCCTGTTTCCGTTGACTGAAATGATGATGTCGCCTCCAATCATGTATTGCTGCTGTTCGATTGTTGCGTTGCGTGATCCCCCCCTGAGCCCCGAGATACTTGCCGGGCCACCCGGAACAACATTGACGATTAGGACACCATAAGTAACGTTCGTTCCCATCGCTTGGGATAATTGATAACTCATGTCGATCAGTTGGACGCCAAGATACGGATGCTTATCGTAACTACCATCGTGAATTAGTGAAGGTAGTTCGCGTGTAATCGTGTCAGCTGGTATAGCGAACCCGAGTCCCACAGAGTTGGTAACTGTCGCCGTCGTAATTCCAACGACTAAGCCCTCCGAATTTATGAGGGGTCCGCCTGAGTTGCCAGGGTTAACAGCGGCACTAAATTGGATCGTGTCAGGGACGGCGAAACCGCTTAACGTATCCTCTTGGAGAGCCCTTCCAACCTGGCTTACGATCCCTACGGTAATCGTATTTGACAAACCGTAGGGGTTTCCTATAGCAACTACTGACTCACCTACTTTCAAAGCGGACGAAGAACCGAGTGTCAATGGGCGAAGCTCGGATGGTTTCGCGTTTACGGAGACAATTGCCAGATCACTATAAGCATCTAAACCCACCACCTTCGCCGGATACGAGTTGCCATCCGAGAAGGTAACTGTAGCATCTTGCAATCCATTCATCACGTGAAAATTCGTGACGATGTAGTAAGACCCCACGTAGGTTATGATAAAACCAGTTCCCAGAATGGAAGAGAGCGATGCGTTCGGGCTGGATTCGTCTTGCACCACTCCTTGAATCGTCACCACCGATTGATTTGAATTAGCGTAAATCTGAACAGGGGTTAACCCTGTAGCATGTGCGATGCCTGTAGGGCTGGGAACACTCAGAAGCGGGCTATAGTAAATAGCGACCGCTCCTAGGAGAGCTATGACTAAAAGTAGAACCGCAATTATTCTTCGATACTCAGACAGTTTCTTTGAGGCATGACTTGGCATGGAACTATGGGCCTCGATTTCTCCAGCTACGGCTTGTAGTTTCATTTAATCCTTATTTCAAGTTCCAAATACTGAATAGATCAACGTAGACAATTTGTTCTACCATTCACAATGTATGAACACGGTCATAGTAGATTTCCCATATTTTTCCATCTTCTCTGGGGACACACAACTTCAACCTATGGAGATGCCCGTCTACCACAAGATCCGCTACGACACCGCCGATTTACACGTTGAGCTCAGAAAATGGGTATGTAAGGCTCTAGAAAGACCTGGAGACAAGAAACTCGGCTATTGATGAGAGGTTGTCTCTGGCAGGGGAGGCTGGGAGTTGTTTCAGTGTATTTAGAGCGTTTTCTAAGTATGAATGCGCCTGCGTTTTCGCGTATTGGATCGAGCCGTAATGTTCGTAGAGTTTTATTGCTTTTGTAATCTCGGTTTTCGTTATCTTCTTCTTTCCTAAGAGTCTACTAAACGTCTTCTTGTCTTGAGCGTTTGCGACTCTGAGAAGATGTGCTGATAGGAGCGTCTTTTTCCCCTCGCGAATGTCTCCCCCAATTTCCTTTCCATACTTTTTCACGTCTCCTTCAACGTTTAAGGCGTCATCAATCACTTGAAAACCGATTCCGATGGTTTCTCCGAAATCTCCAAGCAATTTGATCTGTTCCTCTGTTCCGCCGCCAGCTATAGCGCCAGCCTCCGTTGATAGGGCCGTCAAGGCGCCGGTTTTGTTTCTGAGTAGGAGGATTACTTCATCTTCAGTGAATTGTTTGCGATTCCACATGTCAAATTCGAAGGCTTGTCCCCAGGTAATGGCGTAGGCACGTTTCGCGACTTGTGAAACAAGGGCTCGGCAGCGTTCTTGTGGTATGTTGCTGGAGTTGGCGATTTCGAAGACCTTGATCAGCATGGCGTCGCCTGCATTGATTGCAGTGGGAATGCCGTAGACCTTATGTATGCAAGGCTTTCCGCGTCTCAGTTCACTCTGATCTTCAATATCGTCGTGTACCAATGTCATGTTATGAAGAAGCTCGACTGAGGCGGCCGCGCTAAGCGCGTCCCTTCTGCTACCGCCAACACATTCGGACGCGAGAAGTACCATAGCCGGCCTGATGCGTTTTCCTCCTCGATCAATCAAGTCCCACACAGATGCGTAGAAGTCCTTAGGGTCCCCGGTTCTTGGAAGATGCCGTTCAAGTTCAACTTCCACGTCTCCCTTGTACGTCTCAAGAATTTCAAGAGCGGATTTCATGGGGATTCGTGAATGCCTGTGGTGGTTCTTCAACTCTCCTCCAAGTTCTCGATTAGTTCGACGTTTCTATTTTGATTTGAATTTTGGTTGTCCGAGAACACTCCTGTATGACGTATGGGATATGCCTTTGGTAGTTCTGGCTTTTCATTTGATTATTCAGATCTTAGCTTCCGCTTTGTAGTTCGCAGTTAGTACACGTCGAACGTCTTCAGATATCTTCTCGCCTATCCCGGGCACGGTCATTAATTCCTCCTTAGACGCTTGGAAAACTCGTTGCGGAGTATGGAACATGCTGAGCAGGCTCTTTGCACGGGTGTTGTCGATGTTGGGTAGGCTTGAGATGATGAACTCTTGTTGCTGCTGTAGTGAAGTCGGTTTTGTAACGGTCATAATTCGAGGTGAGCGTTTTTCTTGCACTTGTTCACGGCGAGAGATTGCAAACATTAGCTGGGCGGTCTCTGATGGTTTCTGTGTCCAAATGATGGGTATGCCGTAGTCGATTAGTATGCTTGCGTACGCGCCCATCATCGCCTCAGGTCGTACACGCCCGGAACCTGCTAAAGTCTCGCCCTCGACGATGATTATTGGTTTGGGGTATGCGTCTTTCAGGTTGGCTGCTTGCTGGAACAGTCGGCCGTCGATGATTGAGGACGCGAAGTCGTCTACCTCCTTGCGTTCAACAACCACCCTATCCGATAGGACGAAGTCCCCCACTCGTAGAGTCTCGGATTTCACCAGAACCCCAAGTTTGGCGAGTTCTCTAGTCACTAATGCGCCGAGTTCTCTCGAATCGGCGACGACCACAATTTGTTCCACCATCTTCTCTTCCTTCATATTTGATGAAATGAATTTCTCAATTCTCGGTTGATCTGGAAACGAGGCTTTTTGAGAGGCTACGAATTGTTTGATTGCGCTAGCCATCTGA
>DATIYC010000134.1:0-4512 GCA_035517955.1 Candidatus Acidiferrales bacterium
TTTCAGAGTTAGACGGTATCGGCAGAAAAATGCCGGGAACAATGTTCGCATTCTTCCTAGCGACACTCAGCATGGCCGGTCTTCCACCAATGGCAGGCTTCGTTGGAAAATGGTATCTCTCCGTAGGCGCATGGAACGGGGGCTACTGGTGGATCCTCTTCGTCCTGGCACTCTCTGGAGTGCTGAACCTAGCCTACTTCCTCCCAATCGTCATACGCGCATTTCTCAGACCCTACGAGGGTACGTTGGGTGACGCCCGAGGCCTCCTACGCGGCCCAATCTTCGCAACAGCCCTAGGAACACTTCTCCTCGGCGTGTGGACCACGATACCATACGGTCCACTGCAAATCGCAGGTAACGTCGCCCAAGCAGTTACTGGAACCCAGTTACCAACCATGGGAATCTTCGTTGTCGGGTTACAAGTTCCGCCATTCCTAATATTCCTTATCGGCGGCCCACTTGTAGTCTGGCTTCTGAAGGGACGTGCACGTCAGGCAGCGATGGTGATACTCGCGGCCTTAGCACTAATCGACACCGTCGCCCTACACCAAACTATCAGTTGGACGGTACCCTTCATGGGCTACAACCTCGTCTTACTCAAAGTCGACACTCTTTCCTACCTGATGGGCGTGATTTTCTCAACAATCACCTTTCTAGCCGTACTCTATGCAGCCGGGTTCGCTAAGCCATGGATGCACATGTTCGCAATGCTCTATGCAGGAATGAGCATGGGCGTCGTCTTCGCGGGCGACTGGATTACAGTTCTCATCTTCTGGGAGCTCATGGCAATCACTTCTGTACTGCTAATCTGGGAGGCTGGGGGAGAGGCGATTCAGGCCGGGTACCGCTACTTACTCTTCCACGCCTTCGGTGGAGCTATGCTGGCTGCCGGCGTTGCCTTACTATTCATGGAAGGCGCAAACCCAACAGTTGGGCCAATCTCCGGATTCTGGCCTTCACTCTTCATAATTATCGGGATTGGCGTCAATGTCTGCATGATCCCACTCCATACTTGGCTGCCGGATTCTTACCCGAAGGCACACTTTGCCGCCTCAGTCTTCCTGAGCGTCTACACAACCAAAGCAGCCGTGTACCTACTGGCCCGAGCACAACCGAGCACTGAACTTGTAGCCTTCATGGGCGCGATAATGGTGGTGTACGGTGTTACCTTCGCCGTGCTCCAAACTAACATGCGCAAGCTCCTCTCTTACCACATCGTTTCACAAGTAGGGTACATGGTCACTGGCGTTGGTCTCGCAAGTTGGCCGGGTTTATCGACGCAAATAGCTCAGCTTGCCCTCGATGGTGGAATGGCGCACGTCTTCAACCACATCCTGTACAAAGCATTGCTCTTCATGACGGTCGGCGTGATCATCTGGAAGACGGGAGAGAACACACTCGAAAAATTGGGCGGCCTTATGAGGAAGATGCCAGTTACAGCAATAGCCTTCTGGGTTGCAGCATTCTCAATCTCAGGGGTACCTCTCTTCAACGGCTTCGTTTCTAAGGGTATGATCATCAGCGCCGCACAGGACACTAACACGCTGTTGTTTGTGCTTCTAGAGCTTGGGGCATTTGGCACGTTCCTCTCATTCCTCAAACTCGGATACTTCGCATTCCTACGTCCAGGAAACATCCAAGCCAGCGACCCGCCTCTCCCAATGAAAGCCGCTATGCTCGGGGCGGCCGCGCTATGCGTTGCGATCGGGATCTACCCGCCTCTTCTCTATTCAATCTTACCTAACGGTGGTTCAGGCTACCAACCCTACGCTCTCAATGAAGTGCTTCAAACCTGCATCGTCCTAGGCGCTGCAGTGTTAGTGTTCTTCACGGTTGGTCGTAGATACTTGGCACCGCACGAGACGAGGTTGAGAGATTTCGACTTGGGTTACGTCGCTATCGGACACGGGTTCATGGCTCTAGCAACGAGCCTCCAGCATGCATTCGGAATCGTTTACAGTGGCGTGACCGACCGGATAATGCCTCGTGCCGCGGCATCAGCGGATGACATGCAGACAGGAATACTAGGCGTGAACGGGTTCTTGATGCTCGCGTTGCTGGTCATATTGCTAATTCTGATTGCCGTGTGGGGTGTTTGAGAATGTGGCTAACTGATATCATGGAATTGCTTTTCGCCGGCGCAATGATCTGTCTACTAATCGACCTTGCTAAAGACTACGTGGACAAATGGCGAGTCTATGTTGGCGGCGTCGTTTGTACCGCTTTGCTAGGAGTTGCCCTAATCGACGTACTAGTTAACTGGTCTATAGGGATGAGCCCGATTCCTGTTCAGCCAACCGTTTCACCATTTGCAAGTTTGTATGTGGTTGACAAGTTCAGCATCTTCGTAATCTTCACTATTCTCGCGGTTGGCACAGCCATCTCGTTCTACTCATGGAAAACGCTCAGCCAAAGCGACAACGTCGGTCCCTTCTTCTCATTGCTCCTAATCCTGCTTCTCTCACTCGTCGGCATAGCCGCAGCAGGCGACCTTCTGACGCTATTCCTCTTCTGGGAGGGCATGAGCGTCGCCGCCTATGGCCTAGTCGCATGGAAGAAGGAAGTGGTCGTTTCACTCGAAGCTTCACTCAAGTACCTGTTTCTGGCGGGAGCTGGGAGCTTGATTGCGCTATTCGGCATTTCCATAATCTACACTCTAGCCGGAAGCATCCAACTCAAGGACCTGCCCACAATATTCCAAAACGACCCCCGCCTAGGCATCTTTGGCCTAGTTTTCCTGTTTGTCGGATTGGGCGTTGAGGCTGCCATATTCCCGTTGCATACGTGGCTACCCGATGCGTACTCCGCTGCACCAACACCCATAAGCGCAACCCTCGCCGGTGTCGTCACAGAGACCGGCGTCTTCGCACTCATCAAAATCATCAACCCAACCTTCATAACCTCAGCCCTAAGCCAAGTCACACAGGCCCCAATAGTAGCATTCCAGTACGGTCTCGCCATCATAGCAGTGCTGACGATGCTAATTGGGAACCTAGGCGCCCTAGGGGAAACTAACATTAAGCGACTGCTCTCATACAGCTCCATAGCCCACGTTGGCTACATGCTCGCGGCGCTCGCAACATTCTCAATCTTCGGCGTCGTAGCAATAGTATTTCACATCTGGAACCATGGTCTAGTGAAATCATCATTCTTCATGCTAACAGGCAATAAAGGCCCAGAATACAAGGACGCTGAGTTGAGCGAGGTGAAGGGCCTGTTCGGTGAGAACAAACTTCTGGGAGGCATGTTCGCATTATCCTCACTCGGCATGATCGGTGTCCCACCCTTCGGAACCTTCTGGAGTGAACTACTCATAATCCAATCGCTATTCGCAACAAACCAGTTCACCTTCTACATCGTGGCCGTAATCGTAGTCCTCAACATTGCCGTCTCAGTAGGTTACTTCTCCAAAGTCATAACCAGCGTCTCCCAACACTCCGATTCTGGAAAGAAGATGCCCACCTCATGGAGGCTCGCAATCTCCCCACTCCTACTAATCCTCCTCAGCCTCCTAACCGGCTTCTTGCCGTGGCTATTGCTAAGCCGGCTCTCCTAACCAAAGCCACCACTGGACTTGGAGTTTACCACCATAATCTTAAGTTCCAAAAACACAATCGAGCCTGAGCCAAGAAGGGAATAACGGATGAGCGAGAAGGGAAGAGAGCGAATTATACAAAACATAGAAACCCTAGACCAAGCCGTTAAGGCCGAGAAGGATGTTGAATCAGGCTATCACGGTGTTATTGACGAAAACATAACCTACTGGCTCGCCGTCGAACAAGATATCATCGACAGCTACACGAAACTCGCCAAACAAAGCGAAGACAAAAAAGTTAAGTCAACACTCACCGGAATCGTCGAGGACTCGAAGAACCACATAAGAATGTTAACATCAATTCGAAAAGCCTTCGACAAAATTATGGCGGACGAACAGCGCCACGCCAAACTACTCCAAGGATTAGCGGATAAAGCGAACAAGTAATCGACGCGCTAGACAGTCTCGGCAGCACACTAAGCTCGCCACGAGAACAGAAGACCGGTGTTCCTGATGCGGCACCGGTTCCTAATACGGGAACACGGACCTGGATCGACGCTGTGATATTTCGTCTGAATTTGTGCTCGCATTACAGATCGTATTTCGATTTACTCTACTTACCATTGACTTAGATTTTGGATAGACAATCAACTTAGTACAAAACTAGTGATGACGACGGATATGGTATCAAAAACCAAAAAAGCAACGAAAAAACACACTTCCAAGATTAAGAAGTCAAATCATTCTGACGAATTATTGTTCAACTCCAACCGGTTAGATGTAAACGGCTGGATTTACGTCCGCTTAGCAGGCGATCCATACCAGACCGGCTTTCAACATGGACGACTCCTCGCAAGCGAAATTGCGGATGCTATCGCTGCTCTGAAATTGATTAGCGAGGGCGGATACAAACGCAACTGGCAGTTTTTCTGCGACGCTGCGATGAAACTGTTCTGGCCTAAACTTCCCAAGGAATA
>DATIYC010000135.1:0-8982 GCA_035517955.1 Candidatus Acidiferrales bacterium
CGTCCAGACAAGGTCTCGATAAAAACTCGCCCCAGTTCTTTGCCGCCCTCATTCCATTTTATTTCAAGACTAGGTCTTTCCAGTCCACCCTTGCTGCCGTGGCCTGTCGCTGAGGAAATTGAGCTAAGAGGTATGAACGTATTTGCAGGGACATGTGGAACGGAGGCAAGGTCTTTGACATCCGAGTAGATTAGGTGAAACCCGTAGAATCTTTCTTCTCTCTCATCGGTCGTTACGAAGACCAGTTGACGATCAGTAAGTATCAAGGTCCCTTCTTGTTCCGCGAAACCTCCCTCCATCTCCTTTTTCAAACCAGCCCCCCTCATCAGGACGCCCTGCTCTTGCGCTAACATCATTTCTTCGCTCAAGGTGACGAACTCCGCGTCACAAGCTTCTTCCGAAGGTTACAGTTAGGTTACGCTTTCGACTTCAGGTCAATCCCTTTATCCGACCACGCAACTTGAAATGTTGGTAATACTGGTTGCACAAGGTGAACGTCAGCGTTGTCGAGGACGCGCCTGTTACGGAGGAGGGTTCGAAAGGCGCGAGGATCAAGTGGCTCATAAACGATAAAGACGGCGCTCCAACATTTCTAATGCGACACTTTACAATCGAAGCTAACGGCTTCACGCCCTTCCACAACCATGACTGGGAACATGAGGTCTACATACTCGAAGGAGATGGAAATGTGCGTTATGAGGAGCGAGAAGAGCGGATTCGCCCAGGCGATGCAATCCTGATTCCGCCAAGCAAGAAACACCAATTCCGCGCAGGATCAAATGGTTTGAAGTTCATCTGCCTAGTTCCAAAGTAATTTCAGCGGTAAGCGGGGCAACAGCTGACAAGAATACGCTCTGCGAACGTGTTCACTTAATGCGGGTAATCGTAACGTACCGATATTAGATTTTGTAGTAATTTTCCACTTATCAATATCAACGAAACCCATCCTCTAGCAACTTCGTGAAGAACCGTATGACAGACAAGAGGCCAAAAATTCGACTAAACATCCTTGCGATTTCCGCGGCCATATTTATCCTCCTAATTCTAACCTCCAAACCTGCGACCGCACAGCCGCCTCCCGTAACATCAACCGTCTCGTTACAGTATTTCACGATCCAGGCACAATATCCCTCAATTGTTCTCCCGGGGCAGAATGTGCAGGTTTCTGTTCAAGCAGTAGCGAAGTCATCAGCGAACCTGCAAAACCTAGTCGCCCAAATCTTCCTCGTAGAAGGCAGTAACCTGCAACAACTAACATCAGCGACGATAATGAGTAACCAGAACATCGCTTCAGGCAACACATTCTCACAAAACGTCCAACTCTCAATACCCCAAGACGCGCCAAGGACAGCACTTTTTGCGGAGTTCACGGAAACGGTGAAGGTTAGTTACGTCAACGGTTATTCGTACGGTAACTCCTATCCTTACGATTATGGCTGCAGCTACTACACGTACTCGTACTACTACAGCAATCAATACTACTGCTACCCATACAACTCCTACAGCTCTAACCCATCATACTCAACCTACTCTACTTCCGATTCTGGAGTCTCACCATTATCGTACGTGAACGCAACAACCCCTGAGTACACCTCACTCTACTCACAATACCAATCCGCCCAACAGCAAATTAGCCAATCTCAATCACAAAACCAAAATCTCCAACAACAAATCAACCAACTGCAGCAGCAAAATTCACAACTTCAAACCCAGAACCAGCAGCTCCAACAAAACCTCCAAAACGCACAGAGTTCAATTTCGCAGCGAGAATCAGACAACGCCAACCTAACCTCACAACTCAACAACACAAATTCCACGAAAACATACCTTACCTACCTCGTGATCGGGTTTGGCGTAATAGCGATCGCCATGGCTCTCCTCGCTGGACGTAGGGGCGGTGCTAGAGTCAAGAAGACCCAGAGCGTAAACCCGTACGCGTCGAATTATGAATCCCCAAAGGAACAGCAGCATCAAGATGCAAGAGGGTAGAATACCCACTCGATTCCCTAATGCAGAATCTCTCGAATAATTCCCGGCAACAATGAGATCTTACCCGCAAACGCGTGGTCATCGTCAAGAAACCTGATGGTCGCCTGCTGCGCCTTCGCGAAGCCAAGAACCCAATCCGACGGAATAACCTCGTCACGAGTACCCATCAGAATGAATACTTTCGCTTTCATTTTCACTCCGAAGAGTCGTCTGTCCTGCATGCGCTGAAGAAGGCATCTAGGCATACCGCTGAGCGCTCTAGTATCCACATCTGCTGGAATGATCGCGGGATTTAGGAGAATGATTGTTTTGATTAGATCGGATTGCAAAGTGGCCTCAGCGGCGAGAAAACCTCCAAAAGATGATCCGATCAATATGGGCTGAGGATCATTCAGAAGCGCCTCTGCGATGAGCGCTAACGCCTCGTCCACCTTCACATTCTCTGGAGATCCTTGATTATATTCGATTGGGATTGCGCCAAGTTGTTCTTGGAGAAGTTTGCCCTTTGCGCTATTGGGTCCAGATAGGTAGCCGTGAAGATAGTACAACATTTTCGCGGACAACTCGTTTTACACAGAATGACCTGTCAAGGGAATCGAACTCAAGGCTTGCGCACCCGAGTTAACCCTGCCATAAGGAGTCCGAGTACCGCGACTGCCAAGAAACATTGTGTTACGGTGAGTGCTGCGGCGATTGCCCCAGCGAAGATCGGACCAAGCACTGCTCCAATACCGTATACTGATTCATAGGATCCGACCGCGATCCCAGCCCTGTCGGTGGGGAAGGAACGTGAGATAATGGCTATAGAAATTGGAAAGATGACAGCAAAACTTGCGCCGAGAACAATCAAAGCGACTAGAAAGCTGAGGAACAGTTCAGAAAATGCGAACAGCAAAACCGCCGCGCTTACCGCTAAAGAAACTAGCGCCACGGCTTTTGCCTCGCCGAGCTGAGCGTAATGTTGTATCGTGGCAAAAACGGTGATCCTTGAAATTCCGAATACGACGAAGAGCAACCCAATCAACCACGGGGTTATTCCCACAGAGTTCGCGTAACCCGGAAAAATTGTTGTAACCACAGCGAATATCATCGCGTAAATTACGGTCAAGGAGTACCATGGCCACAATTTTCGTACGCTGGACTGCAATCCTGATAACGTGAATGCCCCTAATGTCTGTGACGATTGCGGTTGCTGGTGAGCGTGCGGAACGACCCCTATAATCGCTTGAATGAAACCGATTAGAATGAAGAAAGAGGAGATTAAGAATAGGCTTCCGAATCCGAAAGCCGGGATCATTACTCCTCCAACTCCTGGCCCCACAAGAAAGCCAACTCCCCAGACAACACTGTATGTGCCCATCTCTTTGACCAAAGTTTTCTCGGATCCTAAATCTGTAACCAGAACTTCTGCCGTCGGCCAAAGAAAAGACAATCCGATGCCGCCAAAAGCTCGAAACCAAATTATGTCCGATACGGACCGCGAGAAGATGAAGAGGCCAGTCGCGACGGCGTTTATCAGTAGAGCGAGGGCATAAAGCCATATGTGGTTAATCTTATCAGCGAAATGCCCCACCGCGAAGGCACCAAAAACATAAGTTAGAGCGCTAGCGGCGCCGATTATTCCTAGCTGGAAATAGGACGCGCCGTACTTCTGAGCAAAGAGTGGGATGAAGTACTGGTACATCGCTAGGCCTGTTGATGTCAGGAACAGCGACGAATAGAACTGCAATCGCCATTTCTCTGACATTTCGCGTCGTCTTGAGCACGAGAACATCAGTCCACGCTTTCAAACTTACACATGACTACATGGAGTGGTTTCATCAAAATGACGGAGAGGTAGTTGGGTGCACATGACCGTAGCAGAGGTATTGGTGCATTATCTCGAACGAAAGCGTTAATGCAGAAAGTAGTAGCGGCTAAGCAAGGAATCCGGTCACTTATTCCCAGTTAAAGAGAAGCAAGTATTCTTCACATGCAGTGTGTGAACCGCGTCATGCGGTGTAACTGCAGAATATGAAACACTCACCATAACGAAACACATCCACTCGCCTTCGTTCTTCACACTCAATTGCCATAAAATGTCCCGATTTCTGTCAATTTCTTGTCGTGCGCGTTGACGGATTTGACGTGACGAGTTTAGAGTTCCTTTAGCCAAGGCTCACAGATTCTGATCCTAGAATTTCGAGGACGCTTGACGTTGCATAGAACAAGATTCGCATTGGGCATTTTGCTGCTATTGGCCGTAATTACAGTATCGTACTATGGATCGAATTACTTCATACATACCGGAGTCATGCAAAGCCCCTCGCTGCTGCAAAGCGGACCGACTTACCCGAATCCGGGTTTCCCAAACGTTACAGAAATTGGGATGATGCGATCTTTAACGGTTAGTCCTGCCTGCAGCCTCAATAACCCCCCGTGCGCCATCTCGACTGCTCCACTCTATTACATCACCGTCAATGGAGCAAACTACCGACTCATCTTTCCGAACTCAATGGCGCTACCCAAGAATGGAGCCCACATAATCGTAACTGGCAGGTATGTAACCCCTTCAACCTACAAAGCCGAACAGTGGATGCCTGCCTTGGTGTTCAGGGGAGACATCTACGTTCAAACATATTCATACGTACTCCTACCCTATTAGAAACTCAAACTCACACTAACGCCGGTCCACGTCCGCACTATATTTAACGCTGACACCTAGACGAACAAAGGTCGTCAATAAATCCTCGGCTCACCCAACTATCTTGGAGATTATGGCGGCAGATACGACCGAAGACATAGGTTTCAATTTTAAGGACATATTAGCTGACTTAGACCGTGAACAATCGAGAGTCACGGTGCGGTTAGAGGCAAGACGTTTCGGAAAACCCGCTACCCTCATTGAAGGACTCAAGCTTGAGAAGGAGGACCTTCGTTCCTTAGCTACTAGAATGAAGAGAAAATTAGCGACCGGTGGCACTGTGAAAGGTAACCAGATCCTACTACAAGGGGACAAAAGGCAGGCCGCTGCAACCTTCTTGGTTGAATCGGGTTTTCAGAAACAGTCAATAGAAGTTGCCTAACTTACTCCGCTAGAGACGTATACGACTTGGTAACCCCACTAGACGCCACCTCGATTACGTCAGATATTTCTCTTCTAAGCTCCGCAGCAATCATTGTTGGCACCATCGTCATCGTCCTTCAGCTACGGCAAGGAAATAGAATTATTCAGGCGAGTACGGAGCAAGCGAAAGCTGCAGTAGCACAGACCAAGCTGACAACCGAACAATTGAGGCAAAACAATGAACTCGCTAACATGGACATGATGATGCGCCTTTACGAATTTGCAAACACAGCTGAGTTTCAATCTGCCTGGTTAACTGTCATTAGCTCTAAGGTCAAATCCTTTCAAGATTTCACGAGCCTCCCGAAATCGGAAAAGGTGTCGTTTTTCCAAGTTGCCGCGCTTTTCGAATCGATAGGAGTTCTACTGGACAGAAACATCGTTAGCAAAGGTACGGTAGATGACATGTTTCTCACGCAAACGGCATGGAAAGCTCTGCAACCTTTCATAGACGGAATGCGCGAAAAATATGGCGAAGAGGAGAGTTACGCGTTTTTCGAGAGATTACATAAGGCCCTACTGAACAGCGGAACAGAAGCTTAGCAGTCTCCCTGATTCCTAGTGCGACACACTATATTTCGATTGGTATCCTGCACAACATTCATCGTAACTTACCACTGTACTGTCGAATGTTGAAGAGACGGGCCTTGATGAGGTTCAGGAGATGTGGCTCAGTGCTGTGGGTTCGTTTGTGAACATCAATGGACGAAGTTAATTACAGCTTGGCGCCGGTATCGAGTATTCGCGTTTAGCCGCCGCTAACATATCGTATACGGGAAAGAGAAGATGTTTCGAGAAGAGAACTCTATAGAGACATTATACTATGTTCCAATAATCTTTCTGCGACGCCTCGTACAGCTAATTGCGAACGACCAAAACCGATAAGGTTCAATGCCGAATGAGAACCGAGACAATATCCATTCAGAAAAGCATTACGAGGTTCGCATCATCATTCGGCCCCGCCTGGCTCGTCATGATCGCGGACGTCGACGCTGCCAGCATCATAACCGCCGCCGAAACAGGCGCCATGTTCAACTATGGCCTAATCTGGCTCTTGCTAATCCTCATCATTCCATTATTCTTCATTCAGGAAGCTGCTGGAAGAATCGGTGTCGTCACACACAAAGGTCTGGGCGAGATAATTAGGGAAAACTACTCAGGCAAAGTGGCACTCTTAGCCGCCACGCCAATGGCGCTGACCGACATTCTAACGTACGTAACGGAGTACTTGGGAATTGCAATTGGCCTGGGTCTGGTTGGCATACCGCCATTAGTCTCGGTTCTGGTCGCTTACGTTTTGCACATCCTGCTAGTTTACAGGAGGAAGTACGCGGTAGCGGAGAAGTTCATGTTAGGCATATCGGCAATAATGCTTCTTGCCTATGCATCCTCCCTAGCCTTACGTGGAACAGCCACTCATTCCATTTTCTTCTTTGCCAACAGGCCATCCTTCCTATTCCTAGTCGCAGCGAACGCAGGCGCAGTCGTGATGCCTTTCATGCCCTTCTATCAGGCATCTGCGACAGCGGAGAAGAAGGCGGGAAGTGTTTGGTATACCAGGGTTGAAACGATCATCGGTGCCATAGTGAGTGAGGTGTTGATGATCGTCATAGTTATGGTGAGTTCAGGACTTGACCCGGCGCTGGATTTCATGTCCGCCCAACAACTATCCAAGGCCCTGGTAACGGTTGCAGGGGAGTTCGCGCCACTCCTGTTCGGAATCGGCCTCGTCGCAGCAGCCTTCCTAGCTCTAACCGCAGTCTCGTTTGGTAGTGCGTGGGGGCTAGTTGAGGCGATGGGTTGGAAGCGGAGTAGATCATTTCCGGTCTACTTTCTCGAGTCCATTCCAGCGGTCATTGTGACCCTATTATTAACGGCGAACCTACTTAACGCAGTTCTCAACCTGATGTTCGCCTTCGTCTTCGTACTGATAGGACCCGCGTGTATCATGGGCCTAATAGCATCGAACAAAAGAGTCATGGGTGAATTCACATCAACACAGTGGTGGAAAGCTGCTTATTGGCTCAGCTTGATCTTCATCGTGGCCCTAGGCATCGCCTCACTCTTCTCCATGCTATGAACGCTCTCGCAGGGCTAGAGCTTGAAGCCTTGTTGACCTACTAATTTCGCTACTCCGTCTTCAGATTAAGTCCTGAGACTCGTGCTCTATTTCCGTGATATGTGACCTAGAATCTGAAGGTTTAGTAGCGGATTTTACTCCTAGTAGGCAGAGCAGGTTGTTGATTTGAGGAAGAGGAGCGCGGTTATCGTTATACTTGGTACGATCTGTGTTGCACTCTTGGCTGCATACTATTTGTATCCGCAGACCAACGCGTCAGCGCAAACAGCGACGATAAGCTTCGCTGGGGTCACTCTAGTCGTTGAATTGGCAACCACGCCAGCCGCGCAACAACTAGGCCTCTCCGGCCGCGATTCGATGCCCGCGAATCATGGCATGCTGTTCGTGTTTCAGCAACCCGCCGAGTGGGGATTCTGGATGCACGAAATGAAGTTCTCTTTGGACATAATATGGTTCGACGCAAACAAACGCGTGGTCTTCATCGAACAGAGTCTAGCACCTTGCACACCTCAAGGCTGCCCAGTTTACACGCCGAATACCAATGCGTTGTACGTACTCGAGGTGAACGCCGGTTTCGCCGTTACTCACAGCGTCGTGCTTGGAGAGAGCTTCACCTACACCTAGAATCAATTTAGAACTCGCCAAAGTTACCATAACTGCATATACTAATTGCACTAACGTCAGAATTCAGTGAACTCAGATTGAGCGCACCTTACTCGGCCAGAATTAGCAAGCTCAAGGAGGTTATTCGGGAAAAACATCTGGATGGCGTAATCTTCGCACCCGGCCCAAACTTGCGATATTATACAGGCGTAAGCTCCTTCCTTCTGGAAAGACCATTCCTTTTCCTGGTTCCCGTAGAAGGAGACCCGCATCTTGTTGCACCCGTACTGGAATCTGGCCCCTACACCCGAACCCCGCTCAACATCACAATGCATAGTTGGACTGACAGCGATGGACCATCGAAGGCATTTCAAGAAATCGCTCTTCAACTACGCCTTGACGGCAAGTGGGGCATGGAAGGAAGAGTCCCGTACCGTTTCGTTCACAGGCTACTCCAATTCGCGCAACCACAACTCGACAACGCAGACTCCATCCTGCAAGGCATCCGGGCGGTTAAAGATCAAGAGGAGATTCGCTTGCTGGCCAGAGCTGCATCGATACTTTCCAAGTCCTATTTACAGGCGTTCCACTTCATGAAGTCCGGAGTTACCGAGTTGGAGGTTTCCCACAAACTGGGACGGGAGATCTTAGAGAACGGTGCAGATTCCGTAGATGATGTGCTTGTACAATCTGGTGCAATGGCTGCGGACAGCCACCATATCTCCTCCTCGCGAAAGCTGAGAAGAAAAGAGAGTATAGTGATTGATGCCACGTGCACGTGCGGCGACTACTTTGCGGATGTTACGAGAACTTTCATGATAGGGAAGAATGCGGCCTTTGAGGAGCGTTATGCTAACCTCCTTGAGGCACAGATCCAGGCGGTAAAGGCATCACGCGTTGGAGTAACGGTTGGCTCAATAGACTTTGCAGCGCGAGAACTACTTCGCAAACATCAACTCGATACATACTTCACCCACAGAACGGGCCACGGGCTTGGCCTGGAGGTGCATGAGGAGCCCTACATCATTCCCGATGGAACGGAAATCATCCAGCAATCCATGGCCTTTACAATTGAGCCCGGGATATACATGCAAGGAAAAATGGGTATAAGAATAGAGGACGATCTGGTCACTGCCGGAGAATTCGCTAGGGTTCTTACTAGATCAATTCCGAAGGAATACGCCTGGTGGAACTGAGCTAAGTG
>DATIYC010000136.1:0-31236 GCA_035517955.1 Candidatus Acidiferrales bacterium
GTAATGCGAAAAGTCGTCATAGACGGCTCAAACACTACCGGTTTCCAAAGAACAGCCGTAGTGGCACTAGACGGTGCTCTGAGCGTCGATGGAAAGAATATCCCCATCACACAAATCTCATTAGAGGAAGATGCCGCACGCAAAGCTGGCCAATCGCAAAACACGTCTGGATACCGCATCGACCGCCTCGGCGTTCCCCTGATAGAAGTAACAACCGGACCCGTCCTAGAATCCCCACCTGAAGTCGAGAAAGTAGCATATGCCATAGGCACAGTCCTACGCGCAACGCGAAAAGTGAAGAGAGGCCTGGGAAGCATCCGGCAAGACCTCAACGTCTCAATTCCCGAAGGTGCCTTGATTGAGATTAAGGGCGTCCAAGATCTGGATCTCCTAGCTACTGCCGTTGAGTTGGAAGTGGGTAGGCAAGAGAACCTTCTCAAAATTCGCGACGAGCTAAATCAGAGAGGGCTGAAGGGCGACTCAATGAATAGGAACTTCGTTGACCTATCGGACCTGTTCTCGTCCACGAAAGCCAAAATCCTCAAAGAGGCATTGGCTCGGCGTGGCGCCGTGTTGGGCGTTAAACTTCCAAAGTTCAAAGGATTACTAGGGAGGGAGCTTGCACCTAAGCTGCGTCTTGGGACAGAGATGTCCAACCGTGCTTCTTTCTGGGCTGGGGTAGGGGGAATCTTCCACTCAGATGAGTTGCCTGGCTACGGCGTGTCTGAGGAGGAAGTCAAAGCCGTCAAGGATAAGATGGGAGTGAGTGGAGATGACGCGTTTGTTATCGTTGCGGACGACTCGACCAAAGACAGGGACGCATTGAACGCGGTAGTTGAGAGAGCGATGGAAGCGCTGTCGGGTGTTCCGGAAGAGACGCGCGCTGCAATGCCAGATGGTACTACGCGCTACATGCGGCCAAGACCGGGCTCAGCCCGAATGTATCCCGAGACAGATGTTCCACCAACTCCGATAACTTCTGACTACGTTGCTCAACTCAAGGCAAACTTGCCGGAAACGTCCGAAGCCCTCATCAAACGTTTGATGAGTCAATACGCGTTAAACACGAAATTAGCCAAACAACTAGTCGACTCAGATTACCTTAATCTATTCGAAGACGTCGTCGCATCGGGAAAGGTGCAGCCTACATTCGTTGCAACATTCCTCACGGAAACATGCAAGAGCCTAGAAAGAGATGGAGTGACTGTTCACTCAATTCCCGACGCGAACATGAAAGATATGTTAGATCTCGTAGGTACAGGCTCTGTAGCAAAGGAGGCTTTACCTGACTTGGTTAAGTGGCAAGCGAACAATCCCAACACAGACCCTGCAGAAGGAATCAAAAGCCTAGGCCTAAGGATGTTGACAGAGCAGCAACTCGAAGAAGTGATAAACCGCCACATTGAGAAGAATCGGAGGTTGATTGATGAGAGGGGGCAGGGAGCGTTTTCATCAATCATGGGATCAGTTATGTCCGAAGTCAGAGGGGCAACAGACCCAAAGCTAGTCGCAGAGATCTTGAAGAAGAGGCTAACGTCGAAATAGTCGCTTTCAATCGTATTGCTTGCTCATTGATTGGCAGACGTCGAGAGACGCTTGCTCATTCAATGAACTGCACATCGTCTACGAGTCCGTCGCTATCCACGTCTAGTCCTGTAACCACTCTGGCCATGGTGGTTCTATTGATCGTGTTGCCCCTTGCAATTTGGTCAGTGTATTTTATGAATGCTAGCACTGCGGTCCTCGTCCCAAGGTAGGTATTTCCGGCGATCACGATCACCCTTGAGGACTGATTGTTTGGATTAGTTATCACTTGCACTGCTCCTTCTTCCTCTCCTGGGTAACTTCGTCCAGAGAGGCGTGAGATCATCATGTTGTGCCCTGTAAGCTCGTAGGTTATGGGTAACCATTCGTTCACAGTCATCGTAACCGTGTTGACTCGTGGACCCCCGACGATGATGAGATTGCGTTCCGCTTCCTTTTGCGAGAGCTCCGTGTCCAAGCGAACAACGCTTTCGCGAGTTATCGGTAGGAGTGAGCCTAGGAAAAGTGCCAGGTCAGTCGCTCTGTCTCCGCATCTAGCACGGCTGCTGAATATGCCATGGGTGTCAGGACTGCCTAAAACGATGTGGCCGTCGAAGTGGCCGTGAGAGATGAATGGGTCGAGCATTTTTGCCGACTCTTCCGAAAGTGTTTGCAGGATATGCGGCGTTACGCCATTCGGGTGTGGGTGTCCTTTCGGTACGATTGCGACTGCTTTCTCTTCGGCTCTGTAATATTTCGCCATCGCGCCCCTCTTTCTGACGGTGTGCTGTAGGGTGATTAGGCCGCTTCTTTCGAGTTCGCGAAGGTGGTAGCAGACTACCTGTTCGGAGGTATGAAAGATCTCCGCCAGTTCGCTTGCGCATTTTTCTCCATTCGATAATTCGCTGAGGATTCTCCAACGTGTGGGTTGAAGTAGCGATTGTGCAACTTTTGGGTCCGTGAGGATGCGTGCGGGGAGAAGGTGATTTGATCGTCTGTCTTTCAGGACGAGGTATGACATTTGCTTACGCCTTTCGATGGTTGCCGATAAAGTGGCTATTTGACTATTAAAGCGCTTTTTGACTAATTCGAGTGGACTTTCCATTGAAAGGGTTGAGAAAATGTTCAATTCGTCAAAAACACACCGCAGGAATCCTTATCATTCGTTGCCTGGATGCTCGGCGAATTCCGAGTGGTAAGTGAGAGCCGTGTGTGGAATTTCAGCAGCAGCACTACAGACCGGACAAGTTGGTCCAGTACTTTACGAGTCACTAAAACGCCTTGAGTACCGCGGGTACGACTCAGTTGGAGAAGCAACTCTAGTTGACGGAAAGATAGCTCTAAAGAAGGATAAAGGCAAGATTCGTGAAGTTGAGAAAGAGCTTCAGATAAGCGAACTTGGCGGACACATCGGAATCGGACACACGCGCTGGGCAACGCATGGACGGCCCTCTAAAGAAAATGCGCACCCCCACACTGACTGCTACGACCAAGTCGCAGTCGTCCATAACGGCATTATCGAGAACTTCATGCAACTAAAGCAGGAGTTGGAAGCTCACGGCCACCGCTTCAAATCTAGAACGGATACCGAGATCGTAGCCCATTTGGTCGAGGAGAACCTCAAGTCAGGGTTAGGAGTTGTTGAAGCTGTCCGACTCGCGGCAAAACGGCTTACTGGTGCTTACGCCCTGGCTTTGATATGCGCTGCGGAACCTGACAAGGTCGTCTGCGTCCGTAAAGAGAGCCCTCTCATACTGGGGGTGGGCACGGATGGAAATTACTGTGCGTCAGATATCCCCGCATTTCTTTCCCACACGAAACAGGCTCTCATACTTGAGGACGATGAGATGGCGGTTCTGACTGCGGACAGGGTGCAGTTGATGAAAGTTCAGACAGGTGAGGAAGTGTCACGAAAACCTTTCACAGTCGAGTGGACTGTTGACACGGCCCTCAAAACAGGCTATCCACACTTTATGCTAAAGGAAATTCACGAGCAACCATTAACCGTACGCAACGCTCTACGAACGCACCCACTCTACTTGGATTTGATGGCTTCAGCTATCAACCGAGCCAAGCGCGTTTTCCTGATTGCTTGCGGCACATCATACCACGCGTGCCTAGTCGCCTCCTACGCTTTCGCTAATCTTGCGAAGATCGAAGTAACTTCTGTGGTTGCGTCTGAATTCATAGAGGGATATGCGGCTCTTGTTGACCAGGATACAGTGGTTCTTACGGTTAGTCAGTCGGGTGAAACGGCGGACACACTAACCGCAGTGAGAGCAGCGAAGGATCGTGGCGCTTCAATTCTAGGCATAACAAACGTGATGGGCTCCACGTTGACTCGGCTTTCGGACGTGTACATAGGGCAAAACTCGGGTCCAGAAATGGGTGTAGCGGCAACGAAAACGTTCACGGCGCAGGTTTCTGTTCTACTCAGAATCGTTGTTGCATTGGCTCAGAAACGGAAGACTATCAGTAAATCCGACATCGAGAGCATTGAGAACGGCTTTGAAAGGTTACCTGAATGGGTATCCGCGACTCTACTAGGCAATGAGGACCGGGTAAAGCGAATCGTCGAGAAATATTCCAGTCGCATAAGCTTCTGCTTCCTTGGCAGAGGAATTAGTGTGGCGACGGCTCTAGAAGGTCGACTAAAACTGCTTGAGCTATCCTACCTTCCAGCGATCGCCTACCCTGCTGGGGAGTCAAAGCACGGTTTCATCTCGGTTGTGGAAGATGGATATCCAGTAGTCTTCGTTGCACCAAGGGATGAGGCCTACTCCAAGATCATCGGCAACGTTATGGAAATGAAAGCTCGACAAGCTCAGGTCATAAGCATAATCGAGCAACAAGACAACCAAATCTCATCACTTTCGGACGAAACTATCCTTATGCCCGACGGTGTCCCATCGATGCTTACGCCAATACTCTACATCGTGCCTATGCAATTGTTCGCGTACCACATGGCCGTCAGAAAGGGGTATGATCCGGACTTTCCGAGAAACCTCGCGAAATCAGTGACAGTGCACTGAATCAAAAGAGAGATCCCCATATCCGTATCAGATTCGAGTGTCATGTGAGCAGTTTGCGCAAACGCTGGCAAGAATCCAATTAATTCAGTCACCCAAAAACTAGTAAAAACGCTTTTCTAAGTACTTCAGCAACGCAGTGCGAGTACAAATGTCACACAAACAGCACTCGAATAACACCATAACACTCGCCGGAGGATGCGTCTTCGCCGCTCTCGCAGCTGTTCTCACGCTCGCAAGAGCCGCGATTCAATATCCGCCAATTCCTTACTTGCAAATTGATCTTGCAGAGATCCCCATCATGATTTCGTTCTTCCTTTTCGGTCCTTTGGCAGGCGTAGTAACTGAGGTCATACATTGGTTGTTCCTCAACGTAACTGGTTCGGATGCACCTTTGGGTCCTGCCATTAAGATAGCCGGCGTCATGTCCACCCTTCTTGGTTTTTGGTTGGGAAGCCTAGCTTACTCACGCCTTGGGAGGGGCGGTTCGACTGTTGCGTTGTCCTTGATGTTTGCTTTCGGCACGCTGCTCAGGGTTGTTGTGATGACCGTCGTGAACTATGCAGTGCTGTTGTACATCGGTCCCGTGTTTTTCGGCGTTGACTACATGGGTTATGCCAGAATGGTTTTGCAATCTGCTTTGCATTGGGAGTTTTCGAGTGACGCCGCGGCGCTTTTCTGGGTGTTGGCCTTTACGGCATTGTACAACGTGATCAACTTAATCGTGGCTGCCATTCCGGCCGGATTGATTATCACCCCGGTCGCGCGCTCATTTAGACACATTACTTCCTTTGATGCTTGGTTCGCAAGGAGCATCCGTCCCGGAATTAAGTCGACCACAGTTTAGCCCTGTAGATTGTGGCCTCGCGTGATTGTCCTACCGAGACGATCTTAACAGGTGTCTTCGTAATTTCCTCTATTCGTTCGATGTAACTTCTAGCTTCCTTGGGCAACGAGTCGTACCCTTTCTTCGCTATGGATAACCAGTCAGCGTCCGAAAGGTCTGGCCAACCTTCCAACTCCTCATAAACCGGTTTGCATGCTGAATATTCCTGAACACTCGCGGGCTGATTCCGAATCGTCTTTCCATTCGCGTCATATTCCATGCAAATCTTGACAGGATTAAAGCCGCCTAATGTGTCAAGTTTCGTTAGGGCTATGCCGGTGAGGCCGCTAACTCTGGCCGCATATCGGAGTGCCACGGCATCTAGCCAGCCGCAGCGACGCCTCCGCCCAGTGACAGTTCCGAACTCGTTCCCCTTTTCTTGAAGCTTGGATCCAAGTTCATCGGTTAGTTCGGATGGTACTGGGCCTGAGCCTACACGTGATGTGTATGCCTTAACGACTCCTAACACTTCGTCAATTCTGGTTGGACCAACACCCGATCCTGTGCATACGCCGCCTGCAATCGTGTTCGAGGAGGTTCCAAAGGGATAGACTCCATGATCCACATCCAACAGCAAGCCTTGTGCACCTTCAAAGAGGACTCGTTTGCCAGCATCCAATGTCTCATTCAAGACGATGGAGGTATCCGTGATGTATCGGCGGAGTTCTTCTCCGAAAGCACGGCAATCGTCCAGTATCTCCTTTTCAGTAATCTTTGCGTCTGACTCATATACCGAAGCCAGAATCCTTTGCTTGAGTATCGTGTTCTGAGAGACCTTCTGTTTCAATACGTCCCGGTCAAGCAGATCTGAAGTTCTGATGCCGTATCTCGCTACTTTATCGGTATAGGTCGGTCCGATGCCTCGCATCGTTGTTCCGGAGCTAAGTTTGCCTTTGAATTTTTCTTCCGCTGCGTCAAGCATTCGGTGGTAGCTTAGGGTGATGTGAGCTCGATCGCTCAGGGCTAGGTCCGGTTTGTAGCCTTTGGCGGTTAGGTCAGAAATTTCTTTCACGAGTACTGTTGGATCGACAACTACACCGTTTGCTATGACCAATTTCTTTCTGTGCAAAACACCGGATGGCAGCAGCCTGAGCCGGTAAGTTTCGCCCGCCACATTTATCGTGTGGCCAGCGTTACTTCCGCCCTGATACCGTGCAACGAGGTCAGCTTCTGAGGATAGGTAATCAACGATCTTTCCCTTCCCCTCGTCTCCCCACTGACAACCGACTGCGACTACACTTGGCAAGTTTTCCACCCCTTTACTTGCAAGAAAAGTCTACTCAAGTATGCTTTTGCCCTGACGAGGCCAAGAATTTCGAAGTCCGCGATCGGCGACACTCAGTTTCCCCAAGCACGCCGTCCAATTTACAATTTAAGCTTTCACGGCAGGTTAAGGAAATGAAAACAAAGCTGGATTGCCCTCGAAATTACCGTTTCACTTTCAGACCTATCTCCGTATCACTCCAGAAGAAAGAGTGATGATTCACCTTCCACGGGTGAACGTTAATTTGTGAACCTGTTCACAAAATGGAGTTGGAACTTTGCAAGGACGCAGAAGTATGGTCCAGAAACTCGATCCAAGATCTACCAAATAGCGGCTAAACTGGGTTTGTTCAGCGAATTGTGGATCAGGCTGCCCGTCGAGCGTCACAGCACCGGCTGAATGGTGCTCCTCACTTAATGGACACTTCATCTCCAGTAATCCATTGCAAATTGGTGTACTTTTCCCTTGTGCAAAGCCGTTTTCGACAGCGTTCTCGAAAGATGAGAGTGAAGTTTGGGATCAGTGAAACGTCTATGTATTCTTAGGATAACGTGGGAAGCCAAACCTTTCCGGTTGCAGTGATCTCGACGAGGCTGTGGCTGAACTCTGCATGCTTCACCCTTCCGTTCTCTACTAACATCTTCACCTCAGTAGTCTCGGGGCCACCTAGAAACGGTCCTCCGCCTGAGTCAAATCGAAGCGAAACTCGTCCGTTCGCGGTTCGCTTGGTTTCCGCTAGGCCTACGGCAATGGCAATTGTACCTGTGCCGCATGAGGGTTCAATGTGGCCGATGTTTATGTTGTGTGGGAACACGACGCGGCCGTGTGCGCTATCGTTGGGGTACACGTCGAATAGGGAATAATCCGCGTTTGGTTTCGGAATTAGGTGTTGTGCATCGAAATCTTTCTGCATTGATAATAAAATTTCTTTGGCATTCTGATTCATTTGTTCGAAGTTAACGTCAGGATGTCTTTTGCGTAGGTTTTCTGCGTCTGCGACAAGAAACTTGCCAACCTTCAACTGTTCCACTCCGGCTACATGGATTGGAGAAATCCCATAGCTGTAGCATTCTTCGACGAATTTCGTCATGTCCGTATAAGTGGTCATTTTGTCGTTTGATCTGTTTACAGAAATTTTCACGATACCCAAATCTGTTTCCATCTGAACTTCCTTGAAGCCCTCATCAATGCCGTATGGCTGTCCGAGGTTGGTTTCCTCGAACGCCCTCGGCAGAACTTGGGACAGGCCTCCGCACATTGTTATGTAATTCTTGGCAGTTCTGTCAACAATTCTAACCTTAACGTCTCCGCCTTCTCGGGGTTTCTCAAGAACTCCGACCTGATCCCCTCGTACGCTTGGGACCTCCAACAGGTACACGGATGATTCGATGTACCGCTCCTTCGGGATTTGTTCGCCGTGAACGAAGATGATCTCATTTCCGCCCATGTGTCCCTTGACAAAGTCAATTTTCACAGTGGACATAATCGTCGACCGCTATGTTTTCGACTAAGATGATTTCTTCTAAGGAATAATTGATGTTTCCCATTCATGGAAATATGAAAGTTTCAGCCTCTTAGATTCTTCAACGCGCGGCGAGTTCGCTCGACGACTGTCGAAACCTCAGACCGCGAGAATTACACAAGGTGTGAATGGATTAGGGTTATCCGCCAACTACTAGTTGTGTGTCCAGCCCGTCAGGCTTGAGCGTAACTAGGCAGCCGTGCATTATTCCCTCTACGTACTCGGATCCTGGGTTTACGCAGACGGTCTTCTTTAGATTGCAAACTCCAGGGGATTCATGAATGTGTCCGTGCAGAGCAAGTTTGGGTTGCACATCTTCCAAGACCTTTCTGACCGCTGTGCTACCAACATGGTCCATTATTGGAGTTCCCATGAAGTACTTGGGTCGCAAGTCCTTCCCTAGTCGCGGCGCAAGGTCAAGCGGCGTGTTGTATCCGGGCGCGTGAAAATCGCAGATTAGGTTTTCCGTCGTGGGGGCTCGCTGAACTTCGGCTCTCAAGCGTTTTTCCAACTCGCCTTCTTTGCATTCTCGCGGTGAATTCCATGGAGTGGGGTTGACCCAGTCGCATGCCACGACAGAGTGTTTGTCGTCCAAGTCGACACATCTTCCAAGCGTGTACTCGACACGTTTCGACGTTTTGATGACTTCATCTATGGCGAATGTGTCGTCGTTGCCAGGATTCATCAGTACCCTCACATCCTTCGGCAACACTTCATCCACTTTGGCGAGCCAGTTCTCAATCGTTTGTCGCATTACCTTGTCAAACAGTTGAGTTACTTTCTCAGGATTCTTCCGAAACTCTTCGTATTCAGGGCGACCACAGTGGTAATAATAGTAGCCGACTTTGCGTATTTCCTTCTCTAGTTTCGGCACCTCTTCCTTTTTCATTCGGTAATCTACGCCAAAGAAGTTCGTTACGTACGTGTTCTCCTCGAGGTTCACGATCGGCACAATTGCTTTGCCAGTGAGGTCGCCGCACATCATGAGTACGTTGGCTTGACGGTCCTTTGCTACTGAGAGTATTTTGAGAAAGTAAGTGTCTCCGCCGTGTAGGTCGGTGGCGAATAGGATTTTCGTTTCGGCCAAGTCAGACCAAGTTACGGCGTACTGATCGAAGCGAAGTTAAACGAATCGGTTCATTACCGATATCTTCGACTTCAGATGAAGTAATTGTTCTCAAACAAGATTCCGTTACCCTTGAATCCATGCTATAGAGTATTTACAAGGAATCTTGGTTTTTCTTTTGCTTAGTTAGTTTAATAAACAAATCAAATCGTACCTGCCAACTGGTCATCAAATTGACCGAAGAATTCAAAGTAGAACTATTTCTGCGCAAGTCTACAGGACTCGTCAAAGAAATCGGACCTCTCGGATCATTCGTACTACCGTGGGCTTCTATGGCTGGAAGCGGAATAACACTCTACTCAATCGAAGTCATCTACAACTACCCAATGGGAAGCGTCCCAGGCGCTTTCTTACTCGTCGGCATCCCAACAATAATCAGCGTCTTCACATTCGCAATGCTTGGAGTCACAACTCCAAGAGCAGCGGGCGCCTACGTGTGGGGATCTCGCTTCGTCGACCCATTCGTAGGGTGGATCGGAACGGGATGGATTTACTGGTTAGCACAAATATTCTCAGTCGGCCTCGTAGCATCTGTTATGGGGGCCGTTAGTTCAACGATATTTACAATGTGGGGAAATGCCCTCAACAATCCTGGACTGACATCATTTGGCACATGGCTAAGCGGAACAATTCCAGAAACAGAGTTTACGATCGTGATAATCGTTGTGCTCGGTATCCTCTGCATGGTTGAGATCAAGCATTACATGAAAATCATGATGATAATCTGGGGTCTCAACACTCTAGGCTTAATCGTATCCGCAATACTCTTTGCTGCAAATAATCCAGCGACAGTCAGCGCGGCTTGGGACCACGTTTGGGGGCCTGGGGTATATGAGATGATATCAGGCCTCGCAACGAAATACAACCTCGCCGGGTATATCTCAAAGACAAGTTCGGGCTCATTCAACGATACGCTAGCGATTGTGGCTTACATCTTCTGGGCGCTGACGGGCTATGAGGTCAACGCATATGTGGGCGGCGAGTTGAGGAATCCTCGTTCCTCATTCATGTACTTCTTCACAGCAGGGATGATTGGCACCGTCATATGGTACAGCCTCGTAACCTGGTTAGCCTATAACGCCTACGGCGGATTCATACTTCAATACAACTACGTCTACAACCTCTTTCAGGCAGGGGCTCTGAATGCTACAGACGCAGCCAGGGTCGCACCTTACATGCTTCTGCCCTCGATGCCTCTATTCTCGGCCAGCTTAGCGAGTTCAGTTCCTGTTGAAATCCTGGCGGCGTGGTGGTTTTACCCTATCACGTCCGTAATTGTAACCTACCTCGCAGGAACCCGATGCATGTTCGGAATGTCATTCGACCGAATGTTCCCGTCAGTATTCGGCAAAGTTTCCGAGAGAATGCACACCCCAGTCCCAGCAACTATCGCTTGCATGATAGGCGGAATAATCGTGGCTGTCCTAACCCTAACATCGTACGGATTCCTTGCGAGTGCAGCCAACAGCTCGTTCTGGTACGCGTTCGCTTACCTGATCGTTGCTTTCACAGCAGTAGTCCTCCCATACAAACGTCCCGACGTGTGGGAGAAAGGTACGCGGATCAAAGTGTTTGGCATTCCAGTGATGAGTCTGGTCGGTGCCTTTGGCGTAATCGGCATGTTCTGGATACTGGCCCTCAGCACAGTCGGAATCTCACTGCTCGCGTGGAACGTCTCCGTCCTATGGATGCTCATCGGGGTGCTCGTCTTCGTCTTCTTCGTCACCAAGAACGAGAAACGCGGCATCAAACTGACAGCTATCTACGGCGAGATTCCACCACCATAGAACCAGTCAAAGACCTTAAGCGCAACTCCCCACCTCTCTTTTTTCTTAGCAGGTTTAGGTTTGAGTCTCACGACCGAAACCGACATTCTAAAGGAAGCTAACCGGGTCATAACCGCCGCCGCGGACAACGGAATCACACTTCGGTTGCTCGGAGGAACGGCGATCGCTTACCGATGTCCGAGCTCTAAGAGAAGGGG
This sequence comes from Candidatus Acidiferrales bacterium, assembly GCA_035517955.1. GTDB lineage: Archaea > Thermoproteota > Bathyarchaeia > 40CM-2-53-6 > 40CM-2-53-6 > FEN-987. The sequence continues at coordinate 11,336 of DATIYC010000136.1, forward strand.
TGTTTCAAGAAAGTACCCCGACATAGACCTAGCCGGATACAAGAAACAATCCCGTCAAATGCGGGAATTCTTTGCTAAGATAGGATATACTCCGCACGAAACCTTCAACGCCTTGCGAGGGGGTAGCAGGCTGATGTTCTTTGACATCCCGAACGAGAGACGAATTGACGTGTTCCTAGACGTCTTCGACATGTGCCATAAGATCGATCTCAAAGACCGGCTTACCATAGACTCATTGACAATTACCCTGGCCGACTTACTAGCCACAAAGTTACAAATATTCAAGACAAACGAGAAAGACTTCAAAGACATTACAGCAATGCTGCTGGACCATGATGTCGCTGACACGGATGGGCCCGATGTTATAAACGGAAAACGCATCGCCTCATTGTGCGCAAGCGACTGGGGAATATACAAAACCTTCACGATGGTGCTAGACAATGCCGCATTGATGTTAGACAAGTTCGAGTTAACAGACAAAGACAAGCAATTGGTGAAAGACCGATTGGGAAAGATTCGGCAAATGATCGAGGCCGAACCGAAGGGCATGAACTGGAAAATGCGAGCTAAGGTTGGGGAGAAAGTAAAGTGGTACATGCTCCCCGACGATATGTCTGACTAGGCCGATTCACTTTGACGTAATGCACTAGAGCGTGCCAATTGTTAAGTGGCTGACCATACTGCGGTAGCTACGTTCGTCGCTAGTTCGAAGAGCCGACGCCATGGCCATGTTCTCATTTCTTTGGGTAGCGTTGGGTCAGGATCTCCTGCAGGTTTGGCGAGCCATGTTCTTGAAGTTCATACTTCGCCCGGACAGCTGGCTTGTTCAGCGTCAACACATTGCGCAGGTCAATGGGTGTTCCAATGACTACAAGGTCGCAGGGGATTGCGTTAATCGTCTTCTCTAGCTCTTTCACTTGAATATCTCCGTATCCTAGCGCTGGTAGTATCTTGGTCATATGCGGGTACTTCTTGTATGCCTCGTGAATGGAACCGAACGCATACGGTCTAGGGTCCACTATCTCAGCTGCTCCTAATGTTTGGGCCGCAACTGTGCCAGCTCCTAGGGGCATGCCCCCGTGAGTAACAGTGGGGCCGTCTTCGATGACTAGCACCTTCTTGCCCTTCACGGATCCATCGTTGTCTACTGTAATGGTTGAGGCGCCAATGATTATCGTCGCGTTCGGGTTTACTTCATGTACGTTCTTCTTGACTGTTTCAACATCCTTGGGGTCTGCGGTGTTCACTTTGTTAATCAGCACCACGTCGGCCATTCTTAGGTTCGCCTCGCCTGGGTGATACTTCAACTCATGCCCTGGCCTGTAAGGATCCGCGACGACGATCTGGAGGTCTGGTTTGTAGAAGGGGAGGTCGTTGTTGCCTCCATCCCAAATGATTATGTCCGCTTCCTTCTCTGCCTCGCTCAAGATTTGCCCGTAATCTACGCCCGCGTAGATTACCATCCCCGACACTACGTAGGCTTCGTACTCTTCTCGCTCTTCGATCGTGCAACGGTACTTATCGAGATCTTCAAGTGTTGCAAACCTTTCACATGCCTGTTCCTTTAGGTCACCATATGGCATAGGGTGCCTAACAGCGACAACGCGATATCCGTTCGCTTGAAGAATTCTGGCCACCGCTCGAGAAGTCTGACTCTTCCCTGATCCGGTCCTTACCGCGCAGATAGAGACGATTGGTTTCTTGGATTTGAGCATCGTTGTCTTGCCACCCATGAGGCGAAAGTCTGGGCCGGCGGCTAGGGCGGTTGAAGCCTTGTGCATTACATACTCGTGTGAGACGTCGCTGTAAGCGAAAACTACCTCGTCCACTTTCTCTTTTTTCACAATCTCTAACAGTTGTTCCTCCGGATAGATTGGAATTCCCTTCGGGTATTTGGCCCCGGCTAATTCTCGTGGGTATCTTCTTCCCTCAATGCCCGGAATTTGTGTCGCGGTGAAGGCGACGACTTTGTAGGCTCTGTTGCCACGAAAGAACACGTTAAAGTTATGAAAATCTCTTCCAGCTGCCCCCATAATTAGAACTCTAACCGGCTTAGACTGTCCTTCTATTCGTGCTTTGGTTAGCTTAGCATGAGCGGTCTTAGCTCGGGTCGTTTTCTTCATGAGCGTTCCCTGAGTTGTGGAGTTTCCACTCAGGCGTGTATTTAGAATCTTGGGGTGGTATCCGGCGCGAGCTTTTGCACAAAAGAAAAGCTGCAGGCGTTTTAGTTGAGTTGCGCGGCTACCTCTTTGAGGGCGCCTTCGAATATTTCTAGGCCTGCGTCTAAGATTTCACGTGTGGTGATTAAGGGCGGGGCGAAACGTATCGTGCATTTCCCTGAGGTTATGATTGCGAGACCTCGCTTGAAGCACTTGTTTATCAGTTCCGTGGCTTCCTGCGCAGCAGGCTCCTTAGTGTCCTGATTCTTAACGAGTTCCGCGCCAACCATGAGTCCTCTTCCGCGAACATCGCCGATGATTGACTGCTCTTGCTGAATCTCTCTAAGGCGTTTCATTAGATACGCTCCCTGCCGGGTAGCGTTCTCCAGGAGTTTTTCATCTCTTATGATTCCGAGCACTTGAAGGCCGGCAGCACAGCAGACCGGGTTTCCCCCCATCGTGTTAGCGTGTGAGCCAGATTCCCAATCCATCAATTCTTCTTTTGCGACCGCTGCGCTGATTGGCAAGCCTCCTCCTAGGGCCTTCGCGATCGTAATGATATCCGGAATCACTCCTGTCCAGTGTTCGATTGCGAACCACTTTCCGCTACGTCCAATTCCAGATTGGACTTCATCATCGACCATTAGAATTCCGTATTTGTCCAGTATCTTCTTCAGGCGAGGGAAATATTCGTCGGGTGGAACAACGTAACCCCCTTCCCCCTGAATCGGTTCGATGAACATCGCAGCGGTGTCCTCAGGTGGATGATATTTCTTCAAAACCTCCTCCTCGATGAAGTCCACACACCACATCTTGCATTCGGGGTACGTCAAATGGAACGGACAACGATAACAGTAAGGATATGGAACGTGCGTTGTTTCGGGAACTAGCGGGAAGAAGTGTCGCCTTTGTACAGGTTTGCTCGCAGTCAAACTCATAGTTCCGAATGTTCGTCCATGAAACGAATTCGTGTAAGCGAGAAACAACGGTCTCCGAGTATGCCACCTGCTCAACTTCATGGCGGCTTCGTTAGCTTCAGCCCCGCCGTTCGCGAAGAAAACTCGTTTCGAATGCGTGCCTGGCGTGACAGCCTTAAGTTGCTCTGCCAAATCGACTATTGGCTTGTAACAAAAATCGGTCCAGGAGTAGTGGAGAAGTTTTTCGGATTGTTCTCGGATTGCTTTTACAACCCGTGGATGCGAATGGCCTACGTTCATGACCGCTAGGCCGGAATTGAAGTCGATGAACTCGTTCCCGTCGACATCTTTGACGATGCAGCCAGAAGCTGATTCCGCCACTAACGGATAAAATCCCACAACGGACCGTGATAACGCGTCAGTGTACTTCGCGAAGAGTTCTCGCGCCTTCGGACCAGGGGGCGTCACAACAATCTTCGGTTCTGCAGACTTGGCCGCTGACATAAACCGTTTGAACCCGAGGTTTTTCTAAACGTGAACTGTAAAAATATGCCGCTCATATGCCATGCCCGCAATCAATCGCCGCGAACGATTTCACAGCCGCGGTTATGAGCGAATTCCTTCACGTGTACAACATATTATGGAAGCTGATTCGTTGTCGCCAAAGGATGAAACTGAAGAAATGGCAGTTAGTGAATCGGGTGATGGCGTGTATTTCTCTTCGTAAAAAGACCCGTGTGGTTACAATAATCGTATGCAGGTATGTGATATGATGATGCTTCCGCGCCTTTGATAAGTAAAAAGTGAATTCTAATGTCCTTCGCCAACGTTGGTATTGGATGAAGGAGCGCATGAAGTGGTATGCCCAAGCTTGCCGCAATTGACGTTGGATCCAACGCCATGCGACTTGCTGTTGCGGCGGCTGACGATCACGGAAGAACGCACGTGATTCACACAGATCGAGAGTCCGTTCGTTTGGGGGAGGATGTGTTTGCTAAGGGTGAGATCTCTGACGGCAGACTCGTTGAGGCTATGGATGCTTTTCTAAAGTTTCGAAAAGTTATCCGTCACTACAAAGCTAAGAAGGTTAGGGCTGTAGGGACAAGTGCGCTTCGAGAGGCAAGGAATCGAGATTACTGCATAAGCCAAATTGCTAAGACGACCGGGCTAAGTATCGAGGCGATTAATGCAGAGGAGGAGGCACGTTTTGTTTATTTGGCCGTTTCCCGAGCAATCAAACTCAACCACAAGCTAGCGCTGCTCCTTGATATTGGAGGGGGAAGCGTCGAGATCAGTCTCGTAAATGATAATGGTATAATCGCAACCGAGAGTTTTGGGATTGGCACGGTGCGACTCCTGCAAATGCTTCAACCGAAAAAGCATGGTGAGCGAGTCTTTCGCCAGCTGGCACGCGAATATGTCAATGTGGCTGGAACGCGCCTAAGGAAAGCGATCGGTGAAAGAAACGTCGATCTGTGCATTGCAACGGGTGGGAACGTCGAATCTCTCGGTGATCTCAGAATTCAACTATGCGACGCTGACGATGATAAATCGATAACGCTCGAGGAAATCGATGCGATTCTCAAACAACTTCAGACTCGCTCATATGAGGAAAGAATAAGGGACTTCGGCCTCCGCCCCGATAGAGCCGATGTCATAATCCCCGCTATCATCGTGCTGCAAATCGTCGCAAACGAAGCTAAAGTCAGAGAGATCAAGATTCCACGGGTTGGGGTAAGGGAAGGATTACTAATCGATATGGTCCAACGTTTGAACACTACTGTTGCGCCAGTACAGCGAACTCAATTAATCACCTCTGCAACATTGCTTGGTAGAAAATACGATTGCGATCTGCAACACGCTCAAGCCGTGGCGAGGTTCGCGGTCGCGCTATTTGATGCGACGAAGAAACTGCACAAGCTAGGATATGATGAGCGAGCACTGCTTGAGGCCGCGGCGCTGCTTCATGACGTGGGCTATTACATTGGAACGACCCACCACCATAGGCACTCCCTATATCTCATCAACGCCTCTCCGCTAATTGGAGTCGACGAGGCGGAGAAGCTAGTCATAGCGCTGACCGCTAGGTATCATAGTGGCTCCATGCCCAAGTCGAACCACAAAGAGTTCATGTCATTATCGCCGAAACGGCGTGAAATAGTGCTTAAACTGGCCGCTCTCCTGCGTTTGGCGGAGGCCTTGGACAGGGAGCACGGGAACAAAGTCGAAAAATTCCACCTCTCTATTAGAAAACGAAAGTTAATTTTGCGACTAAAAGGACAAGGAGACTTACTACTTGAGCGATGGGCCCTTGGCTTTGGAGCGAGAGCGTTCGAGAAAGTATACAAACGCAAGATGGTGATAGCGTGAGATGGCTACACGAAATCAGAAACAATTGCCGGGGAAGCTCATAGCTGTTGAAGGGATTGACGGTTCGGGAAAGTCAACCCAAGTCTATCTTCTTAGACGCTGGTTAGAGTTAGAAGGGTACAAGGTCATCTTCACGGAATGGAATTCATCCACACTAGTGAAGAAAGCCACTAGGCGAGCCAAGAAAAAGCGGTTGCTCACACCAACAACATTCTCGCTGATTCACTGCACAGATTTCGCCGACCGATATGAACGACAGATATTGCCCTTGCTTAGGGCCGGTTACATTGTCCTCGCAGATCGTTACGTCTACACGGCATTTGTTAGAGACATAGTACGAGGTTGCAACCGCGAGTGGGTTAAGAATCTGTACAGTTTCGCCAAACACCCTGATGTCACGTTCTTTTTCGACGTACCCTTAGAAATTGCTTTGGCGCGGATCCTTGAAGGAAGGCCCCAGCTAAAATACCATGAGGCAGGAATGGACCTTGATCTTTCAACTGATCCGTACGAGAGTTTTAGAAAGTTTCAGGGAATGCTCAACGACCAATACCATAGCATAGCGCCACAACACAACTTCGTCACAATCGACGCCACACGTTCGCCTGATGACCAGCAGCAACTGGTGCGCGATTTCGTAAATCAACGAATAGACCTTGCGAAACACCGAGCGAGAGGTCTGATTCGCCCACGCCCCGGAGTACTCGCACCTAGAGCCACGGAACGAGTTCTGAGAATGGCGATGAGGGAGGTCCCTGAGGAGAAACCGTTCGTGACCATCACCCCCCCAAGAGGCGAATTGACACTGGAAGACGCTGGCGACATGTCGTTTCCCTTCCAAAACAACGGCGCAACAAAACACTTCTTCGGTAGAGGCATTCCGAACGTAAATTTGGCTCAGCTAAAAGGGAAATTGCTTGTTGTAGAGGGCGCAGACGGGTCAGGACGATCCACGCAAATCGATCTGTTGCACAAGCATCTCGAGGTTCTTGGGTACCCGACCATTGACGTTGGGCTAAAACGTTCAAATCTGGTTTCAGAGGAGCTGCAGGAAGCCCTTCTCGGTAACACGCTCAGTCCAGTCACCATGACTCTCTTCTACGCCACCGACTTCGCTGATCAACTTGAAAACAACATTATTCCAGCCCTGAGGGCAGGCTTCGTCGTGTTAGCCGACCGCTATATCTACACCCTCATCGCACGAGAGGTGGTCCGTGGAATGAACAAGGACTGGGTTAGGAACGTGTACAACATAGCTCTGGTCCCTGACGCCGTCTTCTACCTAAACGTCAATCCGCGCATACTTGCTGAGCGGAACTTGATGAAGAGCGGCATGCTAGACTTCTGGGAGTCAGGAATGGACATTAAGCGCTCAGGAGACATGTACCAATGCTTCATCGACTACCAAAAGAAAATGCACGATGAATTCCAAAAAATGGCGTTGGAATACCAGTTCGAAACCATAAACGGCAACCGGTCCCCACTCGTCATTCACAAAGAACTCCGCGCCAACGTCGAGAAGCTACTCGCCGCCTCAATCATCACGAGTACGCATGATAAGGAAAGAGTTGCTAACAATTGAATAAGGGACCTACATCCAAACGCGGGAAGATAATAGTTCAGCAACTTCCCCGCTCCCAACACAAACATGTTAAACCTGTCGAAAAAGACAAACGTAACCGTTCGACCAAAATCAGTAAGCCGACCCTTGCAGTTGCCGCAGTGAAAAAACCTGCAACTACACCGAGAGTCTTGGATTCGCCAACCGTCTCAAAGACAATCGTCGAAAAGGCTAAACCGCAACAGCAACCCACTCGCCATCCCTCTCCGCCACCTGATGAATTGAAGACTGCAGGATCAAGAAGTGCGGTATCTCCAGCTCGACGCCGAGCATCCCATGGAGACACATTGACTTTCATAGAGCAAGCTTTAGACGAAACTTGGAACGACTATCTACTATATCTCGGCCGTTTTCAACAAACCCAATCCGGCAAGAATGTACATGATCTTCGCGTGAGTATTCGACGGTTCGCCACTGCGCTGGATCTGGTTGACCGTTTTAGCCCAGATAACACTATCAGACGAGCTCGCAACGTTTTGAAAGAACAGTTGTCCGAGCTGAGCAACCTAAGAGATGTGCATGTAGAAATGGTCAGGGTGAGACGATTCTTGAAGGACGTGCCCGAGATGCGACCGTTCTACGATGACTTGCGGAGCAAAGAGGCTAGGGGAATGAAGTCGACTAGGAAGCTTCCATGGAAGGCGAACAGAAAATTCATAGAAACCGCCGTCAACCGGGCAAAGATCAAAATAAACGCCCGTCGGTCCACGACAACGGCAGAGTCATCCAGAAAGATATTGGAGACAGGGTTGGACGTTGCTTTCGACGGCTTAAGCAAACGGCTGGAAGTCGTAACCTTATCAGATTTTAGAACCATCCACAAAATTCGGCTGTCTTTCAAACCAGTGAGGTATATGCTTGAGATGGTGCGACCAGTACTCAAGTTGGATCGGCGACAACTCAGAACTGCGTCTTTGCTTTCGAGATTGATGGGGCAAATTCAGGATCTCGAGGTTCTGATGAAAGACTTGGTGGAGTTTGGCTGGAAGAAAGAGACCGTGCTAAGTGCTGTGCAGGAGATATGGCTGGACCTTGAGCGGCGGAACATGGAGACTGCGCAACGCTTCATCAGGGCAATTCCCAAGTTCAGTGAAATTTGGAAACCCATAATCTACGAACAAACAGCCCCTACACCGACAGCATCCAAGACTCTCTACATTCTCCGACACGGTATAGCCGTAACTCGAGATGAGGCATCATACCCCCTTGACTCAGATCGGCCATTGACCCAGAAAGGATTGAAGAAGATGAGACGTATAGCAGATGGAATGCGGCACCTGAAAGTGTCGTTTGATACGATAGTGACCAGTCCCTACAAACGCGCATTAGAGACGGCTTTCGTGGTTGGCCGGCAGTATGGAGAAGGCCAGAAGATTCAAACCTGCCCTGCATTAGCGGCCGAGGTGCTGCCCGAAGAAGTAATACGAATCTTGCAGGAGAAATACGGACAGACTAAGGAGCTTCTTTTAGTCGGCCATGAGCCACAGCTAAGCGCCCTCATCTCAACCTTAACCTCCGGGAGTGCAGGCGCTAGGCCGCTTCTAAAGAAGGGAGGGCTGTGCAAGTTACAGGTGGAGACGCTGCAAATAGGTAAGTGCGCCACACTGGCTTGGCTACTGACCCCGCGACAACTTGTGAACATCACTTAACTCGGCCGTTCAGGCCCTTCTTGAGCTAGGATTCGTTTCACTTTAGCTCTTGCAACTTGTCCTCTTCGGTCTTGCGGAGAATAGCCACGCCGAGGGGAGTTAACGAGAAGCTTGAGTGATCGCCATTAGATTCGGCCGCTAGGAAGCCTTGGGCTTGTAGTGTGTTGAGGGCCGAAGTTAGGTCATCGTTGGCGGATTGGTTTGAGAGCTCGCTCCTGATCTGAATTTCTTCTACTCGGTTGTTTCCTATGCCCTTGAGTTTCCAGAGGGTGAGAAGGATATTTTCTTGGGTTTCAGAGAGGGCGTCGGGGAGCATAGGCTTCAGGAATTACGACCTCCGATATATCGATCTTCGACATGAAACTTCGGTGTTTGGGAAAGGGAACATTAATATACCATCCTCCATGCCTTAAACTTGCTGAACAATCCTTGGCAGCAGATGAAGCAACAGCATTCATGGAAGTCCTATCTAAGAGTCCGCAATTCAAAGTACTCACAATCCTAGCAGAAAAACCACAAGAAGAGCTAACCAAGACTGAGATAGCCCAACGCGCCGGCATAGGACGCACAACGCTCTATAGGGTCTGGAATGACCTTGAGCGAATGAAAGCAATTTCTCCGTCAAGACACGTGGGAGCAGTCACCCTATACCGTATGAATCAACAAAGCCCCGTCGTCCAATCCTTCCTAAACATCTCCCGAAGCCTAACCACCGTCACAGACGCCGTAGCCCGAATAGAACAACTCAGAAAACTACAGGAATCTGCGAAAACGGAGTTCGGAGAAACTACACCCGCAGGCCCATCTGTACTCATCAAATTACTCACTGAGAACGCAACTTCGCTAGAGGCCTCAAAACCGCGAACACAACTCCAGCTCTCGTCCGCCGAAGCAGAAGGACTGAAGGGTCTTGTTAGCGCCGGCTTAGTCTTCGAGAACGACGAAAACCTCTACCTTTCTCAACTTGGCAACCAAACCGCACAGGGAGCTGCGAAGATTTGGTCCTCTGAGAATTCACAATCCGTTGACCAAGCCATCTCAACTGCACGTGTCGCACTGAACCTGATCAACCAGGAAATCAGAAAACTGAAGGGCCAAGTAAAGTAGCCTTCAACTCTCTCATGCTTTTCTCCTAATTTCTTACTGCAGTCTACGCGTTTCGTCAGCTGAGAAGCTTTAAGTTGAAGAATTGCTTCGAGTGAGTTATGCCGATAGATACTCACCATTTGTTCGTCACCGGGGGCGTAATGTCCGGTATCGGAAAGGGAGTAACCACCGCCTCAATCGCTAAAATTCTTCAAATTAGAGGCTTCAAAGTTTCCGCGATGAAGGTCGACCCATACCTCAATGTTGACGCCGGCACTATGAACCCGGTCGCACACGGTGAAGTTTTCGTCACAGACGACGGTGGCGAGATCGACATGGACTTAGGAACCTATGAAAGATTCCTAGACCTAAACCTCTCAAGAGCCCACAACACGACCACCGGCCAAATCTACACTGAAGTCATAAGCAAAGAACGGCGCGGCGACTTCCTCGGCCAATGCGTGCAAATCATTCCACACATAACTGACGAAATCAAATCCGTCGTTAGAAACACGGCTCTGAAAGCTCAGCCTGATGTCCTCCTAATCGAAATCGGTGGTACAGTTGGCGACATAGAAAGTCTACCCTATTTAGAGGCAGCACGCGAACTTAGACTTGAAGAGGGACCGCAAAAAGTCTTCTTCGTTCACGTTACATTAGTCCCGGCATTGGATGTTGTGGGGGAGCAAAAAACTAAGCCAACCCAACACAGCGTGCAAGAACTGCGAAGGATCGGCATTCAACCCGATGTTATTGTAGCCCGAACTAAAGGACCACTCTTGCCCGGACCTCGCCGAAAAATTGGTCTATTTTGTAACGTTGAAGAACGCGCCGTCTTCGCGTCCCCAGACCTGCCCACAATCTACCAAGCACCAATTGAACTCGACTCACAAGGAATGGGCGATTACATTAGCGAAAGACTTGGCTTCGAAAAGCATCATGCTGATTGGGAGTCATGGAATAGGGTGGTCTCGAAAATCGCAAACCCTCACCAACTCGTCCGAATCGCGCTCTGTGGCAAGTATGCTGAACTTGCCGACTCCTACGTCAGCGTAAACGAGGCTTTGAAACATGCAGGCGGCGCTTGCGATGCGAAGGTCGAGATCGATTGGATTGAGACAGAGCTTTTTGAATCTGAACCTAACAATTGCTCCACTCTCTCACGTTTTGATGGTATTCTAGTTCCTGGCGGGTTCGGGTCACGCGGGACGGAGGGGAAGATTGCAGCGTTGAATTATGCGCGAGAGAGGAATATTCCTACGCTTGGAATATGCTTCGGTTTCCAGATGGCCGTAGTGGAATTCTGTAGGCACATCGGCCTGAAGAATGCAAGCAGCACTGAGATGAACCCTGGAACGCCGTATCCTGTAATCGACCTCATGCCTGAACAGGTCGGGGTGGATTCGAAAGGTGCGACGATGCGGTTGGGCGCACACGAGATACAAGTATTCCCCCATACTCTTGCCGCGTTCCTCTACGGTTCGGATAGGATATTCGAGAGGCATAGGCACAGGTACGAAGTCAATCCTGCGTACATCCCTCAAATCACGAAGTCTGGAGGCGTGTTCTCTGGTAAGAGCCTCGATGGCCGGAGAATGGAAATCTTTGAGCTCCCTGCGAAATACTTCTACATGGCCACTCAATTCCATGCTGAATTCAAGTCACGGCCAGCTAGACCATCGCCCCCGTACTATGGGTTGATCAAAGCGGCACTCGATAAGAAACTAGGGAAGCCCTCTCTGGACTTAGCGCCACTCATTCGAGAGCAAGTGAAATAACTTCGGAAAAGGGGTAGGTTATCCTTTATCCAGGAAACCGAGGGCTAGGATCCCTGCAGGGGAACCGATTCTAGGGATTGCGTGCAAGTGCATTGAACAGCCGGTCTTGATGACGCGGAAGCTATGGCGCCTAAACATGGCCGCCGTCTGCGCATGGTCGAGAAGGCGTGCAATTTCTACAGGCATTCCGCTAGCTTGGAGGAGTGATTCGCCCAAAACCGCATCCAGTATCGCGTCGCTTAACTCAAAGGAGACCCACGGCCCCAGTTCGCACATGTCAGCATAATTCTTGGCCAGTAAGTACGAGCGTCCTTGACCATGTACAACACTGAAGACAGATGCACTTCTTGAGTTGAGTAGATCGAGAATTACGCTTGATCTATCAGCTCCGAAGGCTTTCCTATCAAGTGATAAAATCGCAGGGACCGTTAGGCGGTTGAACGAATCGTTCCTCTCAGGTTTCTTTGAGGCTCGTTTTGCTTCCCGGCGCAACCTCGTAAACCGGGAGCCCTCGATGAATCCAAGTTTCCGGTAAAACTCCACATTTTCGTCGAAGCAGTACAATGCAACGTGTTTGACGTGCGTTTTGTGTAGGTAGTTTATGGCGTGTGTGACCAATGCCTGTCCAATGTGTTTTCCGCGGTACTGTTCTCGGACTACGACGTTGCCAATCCATGCTATCTTTCTGCCGTAGCTCGCCGTTGTCGCTATTCCAACCCTTCTCATTCCCTCGGTGGCTATGAAGCTTCCGCGCGGGTTGAGGCGCAGTATCCTTTCGAAGTCCTGTTTGGGGATGCTCCAGTTTTCCTGATCCGTGAGTTGAATTGCAAATGGAATGTCTGTCCTAAGCATTCGTCTGATTCGGAGCATTCGTTTTGCAGCTTCGTGGTGTGTTAGGGGTAGATTCGGTTGATGAGTCTGGGGAAGGCTATGGCGTCCCTTATGTGTTCCAGGCCGCAGATCCAAGCCAGAATTCTTTCGACACCCATCCCGAACCCTGAGTGTGGAACTGTGCCGTACTTGCGCAGTTCAATGTACCACTTGTAATCATCTGCTTTCAACCCCTCTTCTTTGATTCTTGTAAGCAACTGTTGTAGGTCGTGAATGCGTTGGCCGCCACCGGTAATCTCTCCATATCCCTCAGGTGCTAACAAGTCTACGGACAGCGTGACTTTCGGGTTTTCTGGATCTGGCATATGGTAGAATGCTTTGATGCCTTTTGGAAAACGGTTGACGAAGAATGGCAACTGGAAATATTGTGTCAAAACCTTCTCCTCTTCGTAACCCATGTCCTTTCCCCACTTGAAGTTGGGCATAGATTCTTGCACGTACTCAACCGCCTTATCGTACGTGATTCTTGGGAATGGAGGTTTGACGTTCGCAATCTGCTCTGGTTTTCGTCCTAGGGACTTCAATTCCTCTGGCATGTACTGTGAAATCTGTTGACACATATGAGTGACGAGTTCTTCCTCAAGTTCCATCAAGCCGTTCACATCCATCCAGGGTGCTTCTACTTCCAAATGCCAGTACTCAGTCAAATGTCGCCGTGTGCGCGATTTTTCTGCTCGGAATGAGGGGGCAAGAGTGAAGATCTTTCCAACGGAAGTTATCATTGCCTCTGCGTACAGCTGCCAACTTTGGGAGAGGTAGGCCTTCTCGTCGAAGTATTTCACAGGGAAGAGTGTTGAGCCTCCCTCAACCGCGGCATTGACAAGTATTGGAACCTGGACTTCCAAGTAACCCTGTCCTGAAAGCCATTTTCGTGCCTCGTCGATCAGTCGGCTTCGAACGCGGAAGAGAGTCTGCATCTTCTCGTTTCGTATCCACAAGTGCCTATGGTCAAGCAGGAAGTCTGGGCCATGATACTTCCTAGCGATAGGGTAATCTTCAGCAGCGGGGTATAGGATTGTTACTTTTTCACCTTGAAGTTCGTATCCTCGCGGCGCGCGTGGATCCTTCTTGACTTCGCCCGCAACCTCTATCGTGCTCTCTATTGCAGTCGTTGCTAGACGCTCGAACTCTTGCGCGTCGATCTTATCTTTCTTTAGAGTGCACTGGATGACGCCCGTGCCATCCCGAAGCTGCAAAAACAGTATTCCACCGCTACTACGAATGTGGTGCAACCATCCACGAAGTACCACGCGTTTCCCGTCCCACTTCCCGGAAAATATGTCAATTATAGACTGCGAACTATCCAATGATTTTGCCCTCAAAAAGTTCTTGCCTATGACTGTCTACAGTTGACGAAATCAAACTAGAGCGGCTCGGTATGTCCGTTAAAGCATTCACCCATGGGACAGGCACCGTGAAGAAGCAACGTTGATTCCGTATTTAAGAAGATACGCTGTCTTACGACAGAACCGCTTGTCAACTTTCGATCAAATTTTCTCTTCATGCTCAGCAGGAATTTCGCCCGGGTTGTTCGGTTATTACACCGTACCATGGCGCATGTGTGTCAACTTGAATCATCCTTCACTCTTTATCTGAACGAACTTACTCTCTCTGCAAGGAGCATCCGAGCATGTCCTCCCTTCTCAGTATGAATGCTAAGCGGCTGGGAAGAATTCTCAAAGACGGCGCCGAGGGACAAGTTGGCGAAAGCGGAGATCGATTGGAGAACGCGAGCAAATCGTACTGGCCCCTCATTAGCAACCTTATCGTCTCCAATTTCGATTACACAAAATCTTACCAAACGGCGCAAGAGTTGTTCGGCGCACCGGCTACGAAATTTGTAGCGATTGATGGATCGCTTGATCAAAACTTGCTCGGTGGCTTAGCCGTCTTCTGGGCAGGAGCGTACGCGGCTACGGGTACAGTCACGTATTCCCAATCTCATGGACCACTGGTCAAGTATGATACTGGATTCGTCGAGAAGGGGCATGGTATAGCAAGCTGTGTCCCAATTTACATTGATTCGATTCCTGAGGTTGAGCCTGAAAACAATTTCACCAAACTCGGCGAGCGAACGATTTCGCATTCAATGACAGAAGAAGCTAGCGTTGACAATTCTACAATAGCAAGTTGGATTATGCTGTTCTCTGAACTGTACCTTGCCTACTCGCTGGCTAAAACCAAGGCATTCCAAATAATCTTGCTAGACAGATCCTTGTCAGGTATGCATTCGAGCCTACTTCACGACACCTCAAAACGAGCACTCTGGAAACGTCAATGTGCTATTCTTAGATTCAGAAGCAATGAATCCCAGATCGAAGAACAGGAACTAGCGTACGGAAGGTACCACACGCTAGATGCTGGAACCACTTTGCCCCCACGTGGAGATTACCTCCGGCACGCTGCTATGTTTCTACTCGAAAAGGCGAATCAACCCCTGAGTGCAGCTGACCTGGCAAGCCGTTTGGGCCTTACAGCGAAAGACCGCATCGAGAAGCTCGAGAAGTATATGAAAAGAGCGGCCGACGAGGGAAAGTACTTTGAACGCTCTAATTCGGACTATTCGTTACTTCCGAACTTGACCACGGCTTGGTCTAGACTTCAAACGTTAGTGGAATACTTCGGCGAACGTTTCTTCACGAGCAACACAGGAAACCCGCTTCAAATCACGGATGGGGAGACACAGAGATGGTTGACAACTCTCGACATGGCATTTCTCTGCCTCTTCACCCTTAACATGCTCGTCGAGTCTTGTAGAGAAAACCGGGTAATGCTAGTTGGTATAACCAAGGATACTACGGCCAGAGATTTGATCTCTCACGTGATTCCAGTATGCGTAGAATCCAAACTATGGCGAGGCCCTGAAGATCACGTAGTAACGACTGACCGCATGTTGCTTCAAGCGATCAGCATGTTTCACCACGAAGATGTGGAAGTTCCATGGGCCACCATTGAGTACGATACCGCATTCCAGACCATCGTCAAAGATTACAAGGGCGAGACCGGATTGATTGCGGGAGCGGTAAAGAATCGTATTATCTTGGAGGGCCTTTTCGTGAAATCGTACATACAGCTTGACAAGGCCAAATCCGATGACAGGTTCAGAAGCAATGTGCTATTCATTGACCGCCTCTACCACCCATTCGAAACCGGCCCGACGCTTACCTTGAAACATCAGTATGGTGGCGCCGTCGAAGAAGTGCAACCAATATTATGGCAAAGCAAGACAGAGAAAAATCCGTTCCAAGAGCTAATGATGGTCACTCTAAAGGCGATGACGCATGAGAGCGTTCCTGAGGTGTTCGGTCATAACGAACCCCTCTACATTGCAGACAAGATCGCTAAGGCACAACGACACAACGCATCACAAATGATTAGAGGGATGGGACATTGGCTTGTCGCCCATCCGAAATTGAGAAAATACTCATTCTACATGAACACGTTTCGATCACGAAGGAGTGAAGTTGAAAATGCTAGAGACAGAGCTTAACGAGCACTTCACTGATCTTGACGGTCGATTCGAGGGTAGGCTGTCCTCGGTTTACAACATGCGACGAACTGATGTTTCCGCCGAAACAACAGGCTTCTCAGCAAAATACGAATGCCGAATCAAAGCGCAATACCAGAAAGACCTGATGGGGCTGCTTGAAGAGGGAATGCTCCTAGCGGTACGCAACTTCAAAGCCAAGAAATTTGACGGAAAAAGGTTCACACTGCTCGAGATATCCAGAATTGGGCCTGAACATTTCGGACTTAGGGGACTCTCGGACCAGAGCTACTACCCATACCAGTTCGAGGTCATAGAACAAAGCGTTGCCGACTGGGATACGGACGATAGAGCAACGATGATCATCCAACTCAGTGCAATACCACTCAACTACGACCTTATCCTAGACTGTGGAGAACATCGGTACGTCAAGGGTTTTACTTACCCGGTGGTTGGTGAACGCGTCTATATCCTGAACAAAGCCACTATCCACCGCATGTACAACCGCAAGCTGGTAGAAGAGTTAGGGCTCACTTGGAATGAAAAGATCGTAACGAACCACGAAGCAAGAAAAGACCCACGTCTTGGCACAATTAAGATGTTTCAAGAAGAAGATGGAGCAGTGCCGATTTACGTGAGCTTCGAAAAACTCGTTCGCTACCACTTCGGCGTTTTCTCATTTACAGGGGGCGGAAAAAGCAACTTACTCTCAAACATTCTCCGCCGCATACTCTGCCACTCAAAATCGATCAAAATCGTCATTTTCGACATCTCAATGGAATACCCATTCCTACTGCAAGACGTCTTCCTCGACAAATCGATCAAAAGCAAGATAATTGCTGAAATACCAATCTCTGAGACGAACAAATTCAGCAAAATAATGGTAACGCCGAGAGGCTTCGAAAAATACGACGCCACCCAAAACATGACAAAAATAATTTCACAAGGGAAGCTCGGCCACTACGAGGAAGCTGCCAAACCACCACCAACCTATGAGGGAATCTTCGAACAGATCAGGTCATTAGAGAAAGCAGAAGGGGACAAACAAGTAAACCTAGACGCAATCCACGAAATTGAATCAAACGTCTTGAAATGGTTGAAAGACAATGGTTTGGAACGCGCCAGTATTATTTCCCCAGAATTTCTCGACTACCTTCAAGCCACAGCGACGGGCTCAATTGAGAAATTTAAGGTCTGGAAGAACGGATCCCTTGCAGCTTGGGCTTCTACACGGGTCGAACTCAAATCCACCCTAAACCGCTCTAAAGCAGTTATTGACGCGAACGCCTTCACCCCTGCAAAACTATTGAACCTATTGAATGGCGACACGCGCTTGCTCTGCCTATCTATCGCAGAGCCAAACATCGTCAAGAACCTCGCGATCACCCTAACCTCTGAAATGTTGAGACAACGGAAGAGAGAGTTTCAGGTAGACCCGCAGATTCTTTTCGTCTTCGATGAGGCGCAAGAATTCATTCCGGCGTATGAGAAGGCACGTGGGGTAGACCTCACATGCACGCAAAGAATCGAAACCTTGCTCAGGCAAGGGAGAAAGTATGGATTGGGAGGCTGCGTCGCTACTCAGAGAATCGCATACTTGAACACAAATGCCCTCCAGCAGTTGCACACGTACTTCGTTGGACCACTACCACGTCCGTACGACCGGAGTCTCGTTAGTAGCACATTCACTATCGACCAGGGCATACTCGAGAAAACGCTTGAATTTGCCCCAGGCCAATGGCTTCTATCAAGCTACATTGCAACGGGAATGGAAAATGTGCCGATATTCATTAACACGGACAACTCGGAATCCGAGGTGAGAAGAGTCCTCAACTTACCCAACAGCCTAACACAAGTGATGAGTTAATCTCGATTAGCGTGACCGGTAGTGCGCGAGGCAACTATTTAATCGGCTCAAAGCAAGCGTTCATTTGGGAAAAGTCTTGGCATCACCTGACTCGCAGCTGACCAAAAAACTGGCTGAACTGAAGTCTTTCTTGGAGCATCGTCTAAAACAGCAGGAGGAAGAGGTATCGTATCTTCGTTCGTTCGTGGAGATCGTTGATTCTCTTCTTGCTGAAAGAAGCTTCAGGCCTGTGGATATTAGTCAGACTTCGGCAACGCAGCCCTCGACGCCAACAAAAGTTTCTCCCACGCCGAGAGCTCCCCAGGATAGTATTCCGATAATGACTACTGAAGGAGTACGCATTGCTTCCTTGACCGTAGAGTCGAATGCAATTCATGTGGTGCCAGATGCTAATGCAAAGCTCGACCCGAACTCCCCGCCACTAAGGTCCTTTCTCTTGGCGAAGGTTCTCGAACCAATGCAAACGAAAGACAAGGAAGCAGCTGCACAAGGCTCCATACCGCCCGACAACATCCTCACATACAACCTAGAACAGAACGACCGCCTGAAGGCGATTCACATCCAGAACTACGGAGACGACCGTCGGCTATTAGAGCTGAAAAACGCAATACGTTGGACTCTACGGAGAATGTACGAGAAAACTAGTACGAAAAAACAATAGAGTTAGGAAGCTTTGCTTCTCAACCCCAATGTTTGAACAGTCTCTTTTCGGTCTTCTTCCGCCCTGGTCTCAATTGAGGCAAGCTTATGCTGCGTTTCTTCTCGGAACTTTGAATTCTTGACGCCGGGGATGTTGATCGCGACGTTTGCTGCCGCGCCTGCTAAGCCTGCTTGAGATAGAGAAATTGCTGTTTGGAGGTCTGACAGAGCATTTAGGTTAGCACAAAGGGCAAGCTTCTTCGCAATCGCCAGAACGAGACCGGCCGCCTCTGCCGTTTCCAGTGGAACTGTAGAAGCCTTCATGAGTTTCGACTCGATTTCAGCAGTCCTAGTCTGCTTCTCAAGTTCGGTCTTCTTAGGTAAGCGGTAAGCCTTCATCAACTCCGAAAAACTCTCTGCATCCCGGTCTACGAGCGCGAGGAGATGACGTTGAAGATTGTCACTCTCAGATAGCACTTCGTTAACGATCGGCCAATCCTTTTCATATTCTGGCCTTTTAAGCGTCAACCGAGCAACCATACTTACCAAACTCGCAGCTAATGACGCGGAATATGCGGAAACGCTTCCTCCCCCCGGAACAGGCTTGTCAGAAGCTACCTCTGCTGCGAATGCTCCCAGACCCATGTCTACTAGGCTAGTTGATTTGGATTCAGCGAGCTTGCGTTCTAGTATCTGGTCCTTGCTGAAGTTTCGCAGTCGGAGGTAAAACTCAGCCGAGTCAGTCAACGCCTCGGTCGGCACCAGTCCTACGATCTCGCTCTCAAGAACTTGGACTCCATTCTGTTCAGCGAGGGTTCGTACGAGTTCGAACGTCTTGTAGAGCTGACTAGCTTTGTAATCTACCATGTTCATGGAGATTTGAACTATTCCCCGGTCTTTCAGTTCAAACCCTAGTGCCTTGACAGCGCTTAGTCCTCCGTCCTTCCCGCGCACTTGTCTTGCTATCCTCCTTGCAACGTCTAGGTTGTCCGTGTTCAGGTTGATGTTGTATGCTATGAGTATCTGTCTTGCGCCAATCGCTGTGGCCCCAGCTGTTGGATGAATTCTGTTGGGACCGAAGTCCGGTTTCTTGTCGGGGTTTTGACCAATCTCATTCCTTAACCCTTCGAACTCGCCCCTTCTAACGTCCGCGAGGTTTCTGCGGTCCTCGCGGGTAGCGGCGGCCTCATACAAGTATACAGGAATTTTGAATTGTTCCGCATAATCTGCAGCGAACTCTTTCGCAAGTCGGACGCATTCTTGGAGTGTTATGTCGGATACAGGGACAAATGGAACCACGTCAACCGCACCCATTCGAGGGTGTTGGCCCTGATGGTTGTTCAAATCGATAAGTTCGATGGCCTTTGCGCTAACGGCCATAGCTGCGTCCTTAACGTTTTCCGGGTCGCCTACAAAAGTGAGCACAGATCTGTTGTG
>DATIYC010000137.1:0-3660 GCA_035517955.1 Candidatus Acidiferrales bacterium
ATTTACTCATTACTCATCAATCCAAACACTTCAATCAAGACCGTGATCATGGTCAGCCACAACGTGGAGGAAATCGTTGAGTTATCGGACCATGTCGTCGTATTGTCTCCTAGACCAGGCCGAGTAGTCGGAAAGGTGGAAATTGACCTGCCCCGACCGCGCAACAAAAGAGCAGATGCCTTCTCCAATTATGAGGACAAAATCTACTCTTACTTGTCGTGAGGATGCGCAGATGAAGGCGAAAAATCATAGTCACATGCAAGTGGAAGAATCTGGTCCCTTGATTATGCCCGCCCACGTCAGAACCGGGCAAATAATGGGGTTGGTTGACGTAACTGCGGAACTCGGAAATTTGACGGATCTAGCCTCTCTCGCCGACGAACTAGGCGACGATATCGACACGCTATTGCCGATTATTGATACTGCCGAGATGCTTGGTCTAGTTGAGGTGAAGAAGGGAGTAGTCTCACTAACTCAGCTCGGTTCGAAATTTCAGCATGTCTACCGAAACAAATTGCACCTAATCAAACAGCAGGTGGCCAAAATAGAGCCTTTCAAAACCGCTGTCGACCTTTCGGCACGTGGTATTTCGTCCGCAGAGATAGCACAGGCGCTCTCGGAGCGTGGCATCGTCTGGCACCATGAACCAGAACTGAATGAGGCAGAAGTCCATAGCCTACTGATTCACTGGTCAATTTTTGCTGGCCTGTTAAAATACGACGGAAAAAATGGTAGGTTTCATAGACTTAGGGACCAAGCGTAAGCAAATCTACAGTCAAACCATACTCGTTTCATCGTGACGACTATAGGATTCTGTCGTGGTTTTGGAGCGCTTAGGCGGCGGTTTTGTCGTTACCCAGGAGGAATTTGTGGGTAATTTTGTCGTTTCGTGTCGCATTTTATGGGGGGGCGCGATTAGGGGTATTTTGGGCCTCTAATGGTTAAAGGGCAGAGCATCGACGACCAGGAAGTCTCCCAAGATGGCTCGAAACTTTCAAAAAACCGTTGAATGAAAGCGCTTCGTCTTGATGGATGTTCTTCGTTCCGGTGGCGCATCCATGTAAACCCCGTGCCTGCTTGATAGAAGTCTTGAGATTGTTTCTCCGAGCATGTCAATCTAAGATTTTCAGACCCGCTGTTCACAAATGGAGTCAAAGCCTGGTAGCGCTACGATCCACTGGTTTGTTATCATCGTTGATTCGGATCATAAGACTCGCGAGAGCAACCATGCCACGCATGGTAATCGATGTAAATCTAGATCAATATCAACAAAACAGACACGACAGCGAAACATTTTGAGAAACATCAAAATTGTGCAATACGGGATTGGACCAATAGGTACACTCCTGGCACAATGCGCTTCGAAGAAACGCGGACTACAATTTGTAGGCGCCGTGGACATTGACCCAGCCAAGGTGGGTAAGGATTTTGGAGAAGTGATCGGAGCGGAGAAGCTTGGGTTTACGGTAACAAATGACGCGAAGAAGCTTCTCGCGAAAACCAAACCAGACATTGTTTTGCATTCCACAGGCTCTTATCTGAAAGCAGTCAAACCTCAATTCCTCGATCTTATGAAGTCACGAGTCGACATTGTATCGACTTGTGAGGAACTATCGTACCCATTTCTAAAGAACCCAGCTATCGCTAAGGAACTTGATTCGGCGGCTCGGAGAAACAAAGTCACGCTTCTCGGAACTGGCGTGAACCCGGGTTTTGTAATGGATACGTTAGTGTTGACCGCTACGGGAGTTTGCCAAGACGTCAAGAGAGTGAAGGCAAGCAGAATACAAGACGCATCAACCCGTAGACTCCCATTCCAAAAGAAAATTGGAGCAGGATTAACATTGGATGAGTTCAAGTCGAAAGTCGCAGATGGAACGATAAAACACGTGGGATTCCAAGAGTCAATTGCCATGATCGCCTCAGGTCTAGGCTGGAAACTCGACAAAATCGATGAAACCGTAGAACCAAAAGTGGCGGAAGAACCCGTTTCAAGCCAATTCCTGAAAGTGGAAGCGGGTCAAGTGGCAGGAGTCAACCAAACTGCTCGAGGATTTGTGAGTGGAGAGCCTTTGATTGAACTCAACCTTCAAGCCTACCTAGGTTGCCGGGATCCAAAAGAATGGATCATCATAGACGGAGAACCCCGAATCGATCTTACCATAAAAGGAGGTGTTCACGGCGATATAGCCACAGCAGCAGTTATTGTGAATTGCATACCTCGCGTATTGAACTCCGAACCTGGCCTCGTGACGATGAAGGATCTCCCCGTGCCCTCAGGCTGGTTCAGCGGTATTCAGAAATTCATTGAAAAATAGCAATGAGCTCACTGAGAGGCGTCAGTTAATTGAATAGGTAAGAATCGGAAGGGTGGTCGAGGTGTGGAGATCCGCCTATGGAGTGGAGAACTAAATTGGCGCCGGGGGTGGGACTTTCACCCCCCTGGGTTCGCTCAAAACCCCCCAGGGTTGGATTTGAACCCACGAGGCCCAGAGGACCAACAGCTATCTTGGCCCATTCTTTTCGTTGATCTCGAGGTTCAACGTTCCGAACGTCGTTGGGAACTCTGTCGCCTTACCTAGCTAGGCTACCCCGGCTGCCCGCTAAGGCGTGTTTGGCGAACGTATTAAGCCTGCACTCAGCCGGTTAACTAAACTGAATCTTCTGGGACCACAGATTGCGTTCTTGGAAAGATATTGTCAAAGAAGCGGCGTTTGTATGGGTGAACCTCGCTCATTAGCAAATCCGTGAGTACGTAGTAGCTGGTTTCGAACTCAGCTTGGGAGTTGTTTCTGAACTTCATCACGGGCATTCGCGATGTAGGTTTTTCCCAAGCTTTATCCCACGCCTCTACCGCGCCAGTCATTTGACGCGCTTTATTTCTTCTTTCCAACTCGCTCTTCTCAACTATCACTAACACAAGTAACCTAACGACCCCTCTGGCCCTTGAGTTGAGGAGGAACTCACGGGTTGTGTTCTGGGGCGCAGTGGTGTCCATGACGACGCTTTGTCCACTACTTAACGACAAATCACGAAGAACCGCGAGCGCATTGTAAACGAATTCATCGTCCCCCGGTTCACTAGACCCATAGTACATGGTCCGCATATCGTCAACACTAAGGCGAACGAAGCTTGGATGATCAGCAACCAGCCGACGCGCCAACACCGTCTTCCCTGAAGCCGGGTAGCCACTTAGAACAACATTCCAGAGCGTCATGCATTTTCAAGGTGACTAAAGATGAGTGTGCAAGAATAACTTGATGGCCTCAACGAAAAACTGGAGTAGTAGCATACGCGAATAATCTTCCGTTTGGTAATAGTCGAATAAGAAACTAGGGTTGCATGGGTCGAAACCTCTGAGCAAACCGAGGACGCATTCTACCCTGCCCCTGAAAGCCCTCTTGTCTTTTCAGTGCCTCAATCAATTGTTTCACGCCCTGAGGGTCCTTAACATTCTCGAAGGCCATTATCACTTTCCCTTCGCTCAGGAACGAGAGATCACCGAAGGCTTTCAGTACCCCTCTGCGAGGTCCGCCGTAAACTCCAAATCCTCCAAGCCCCGGCAAACCGAACATGCGCGGCGTCAGAAATACTCCGCCACCAAGCGAGTCGTTAACTCTGTGAAGATTCATGATGACAACTTCAGGCCAATGTGTGATA
>DATIYC010000138.1:0-8179 GCA_035517955.1 Candidatus Acidiferrales bacterium
ATCCTTCTTCCCGCTTCAAATCTCATTCGGTATCTGCCACCCGAGCCTCTGCTAGGTATCGTGAAATGGATAGATACAAGACTCGAGTCACACTTTCCTTGGAATAGGTTAGGAGACCATTTCCTGAGCGTATATTCACGTATCTAATTTCTAACCCGCCTCTCCTTATTCGCACGAGATGAATGGTCAACTTGAAGATACGTATCTCTCCGCGTAATCTTCCCCACACCTTTGCCCCATTTGCTTAGCGTGCATTTCGAGCAAATTGCTATGGTTGTTCTGGGTCAGATATCGACTTCCAAAGAACAATTTTCTCCGGACTCCGTCGGAGTTCATCGGCCGATAAAGAACGACTAGCCGTCCACAAGTGCCGGTTAACTCTCTCACGCGTGTTTCCACCTCAACATCGACATCCTTCATCCTCGCCGCGTAAGGCAAGTCCTCGTAAAAGCAAATTCTAGACCGTTTTCCTGATTTCAACCATAGGTTGACGCCGGCGCTTCGTACAGCCAGGTGATCTATATGTCCAGAAACACCGAGAGGACAATAGATGGATACATACGTTCCTCGGAAGGAATCAAGCTTCGAATTTACCAATTCTTGATCAATAAAATCAGGTCGGCAGGAGGAGTCTTCCATCCAGAGAAAAGTGGTCTCAATACGAAGTCGTGCAAGAATGAGCGCGTCTTCAAGAGTCCTCATCGGCGTCACAAGGAATTTCGGAAGCAACCCCCGTTTGGTAAATCGGGAAACATTGAAGAAGACGATTGCGGTTCCGAATCCCGCACTCTCCATCAAGGTAGAGAAAGTGGAGTAAACAAGGTCATCCGGATGAGGAGAGAGAAAGAGCACGGATGCCACTTGAAATCACCCACAACTGGAGGCTCAATCCTAACATGACGAAGGGTACGAAATTACTGTTACCTTGGTACAGGTATCCACCCTTCAGAGCAGCAGGCATAGGCGGACTCTCGGTTACCCTCTGGGAGCTATCGAGGGAATTAGCGGAACGAGGGATTCTTGTTGACGTCTTGACCCCTGCAAACTCGAATGAGCCCCCTATCGATATTCGATCAAAAGTTAACGTGATCAGCTCCGAGTTAGGCGCGAAATTCTTTCACAATGAACGTTTGAAGCAAGACGAAATTCGCACCATGCAGACGTATGACGCAATCCTATCCATCAACAACTATGCTGCTAGGACGCTTCACTCGATAGGCAAACAACTCGGCAGAGTGATTAGACAAATTCACACAATCGGCCAAGACCGCAAGATACGCACGTACTCTTCACTGAAACCCAACATACTTGAGCTTCTCCGGATGTTGAAGGCAAAGCGAAGCGATCAGCAGAATCTAAGCCGTCTCACAGGAAGTAGGACGATCTGCGTTAGCAACTACTTGAAGCACGAAATGCAAGAGAGAGGGCTTGAATCCGCGACCAACCTCTTCATGATACCGAACGGCATCCATCAAAAATATTTTCGCCCAATGAATCTAGAAAAGCAGTTTGACATTTTATTTGTCGGGAGGTTTCAGAAAGCTAAGGGCCTAGACATTCTCCTCGACGCATTGCACTTAGCCCATAGTCGGTGGGGTGAAACCTACAAACTAGGGATCGTTGGAGAATTCACAGACGAACAACAAACCTTCCTTCTTAACTCTACTCCACCAACGGTGCGGGAAAGTACAAAGTTTCTAGGTACAGTTCAAAGAGAGGAAATGCCTAGATCGATTAACTCTGCTAAACTGGTTTTAATCCCATCCAGATACGAATCATTTGGGCTTCCTGCGCTTGAGGCGATAGCTTGCGGCGTGCCCGTCTTAGCTACGAAAGTGGGTGGTTTGCCTGAAATCATTGACGAATCCGTCGGGTCTTTGCTGCAGTCAAATGATCCCGGATCTCTAGCCCAAGCGATACGCGCGTGCTTGAAAGATGCATCATTGACGGAACGTGTTGTGTCTAATCGTCCCATCAGAGCTGCACAATACGATTGGAGTGTGATTGCTCCGAGAATTCTTCACGTCTTGTTTCCTTGAATTCATGAAACAAGATGGGTCACGCTGGCAAAGTTCACTGACTTTGTCTTTTCTCGTAACTTTATGTTAGCAAGTTTGTTCCAGTTTTCTAGGATTCGATTTATGTCGTATCCACACACCTCAACGATTCCAGGATATGGATCCGTGGTTGGCGCGACTCTAATTCCCAGAAATTTTGAGCAGATGAAGAAGAAGTAAGCTCTGCTCTTAGTAGTTATTGAGAATAGAATACCCGTCCTTTCAATGAGGATCTTGAACATTGTCTGCTCGCAGATGAATTTCTTCATAACTTGTCACTTTGCGGTTCTGTCAATTCGTACCCAGGCGGCAGGCTCAGCAAAGCCGCGTAGGAATTTCAAGTAGAATATCGGTATGTAGGCAATGTTTCGTACGCTTCGACTGTTAAGGCTTAACAGTAAAATTACCTTAAAGGCCCATAACAGCTCCCTAGCGCCTGTCCCTGGTAGAATCCTCGTATTCGCACCCTCCCATTCTGGCTTGAGATTTCTGAATTGTGAGCGGTGAACCATCGAGTCAAATACGTAGCGAGTCTTCAAGTGCAAATGATCCAGTCGCTTTTGAATAAAGAACGTCTCCCGGGCATCAATATAATCTGGCACAACCTCCCCCAAGAAATCATTCTTTCGTAGAACGAGTAAGCTGGCCGGTAAGCCATAGGCAAACTTGTGTCCTAGAGCCATTCCTACGACAGCGCCATACATCTTGTCATCTAGCGCTTTAGTAGCAACCATGAAGAAGTCTTTCCTTACTAATTCCACATCTCCGTCAACAAAAGCGATGTATTCCGACTTGGTTAGGTCGAGACACAGTTGTCTTGCGTAGCCTAATCCTTTGGATTCTTGGAATATTTCCGCTCCGAACTTTTTTGCGATATCAAGGGAGCCATCTTTACTGCAGTGGTCAACAACCAGGCATCTCGAAGCCGGCGTTATCTTTTGAATGCTAACCAGGCATTTTTCCAAAGTTTCGGCAGAATTGAATGTACAAACACAAACTGTGATAGCCGTTTGGTCAGCAACTGATCTTTCAGCATCGATCAACAAAAACGCATCTTTCCTCTACGCGTTAGGCGCGACTTCCCACCCTGTCCCATCTAGCGTGTTTACTGGAGGAAATTACAGAGTCCAAGTTGGCGAGTGCAACAGAAATCGCCTCACCCATAACTGCGACGGGCAGAGCCAAAATCAACCACGGAGATTGCGCTAGAGTTTTAATGAGAATGGAAAGGCCAAGGCGAGGGTTATCGGCAAGAAGGGATTCTACTGTTCTGGGCGATCTCCCGATCGTCCGCGTTATTTGCAAATGACCGTACACTATTCTTCGCCGTTGTTGGATTAGTTCTACAAACTTGAACGGTACATCAATTCTGACTCTAGCTTCAGCGGAGAATCTGACTGCATAGCCTGATTGGTAAGCCATTCCAGCCAAGTATGCACCATCATTTACGGTTCCCTCTGGAAGTTTCTGAAGAGCGTCTGATCTCAGAACCACTAATTCGTCACAACAATGATTGTTCTGATCTTTTGCATTCAACGTTAGAAGGCATTGGTTGTGAATTCCCCAAATCAACTGCAATATAGCACTGGTGAGCCCCCGTCGCCCACTTGCGAACATTGGTGACGCCGAAACTACACCCACCGTTCTGTTGCCAGCAATCACGGTTAGAAGTTTGGAGATCGCTCCAGGCTCCGGCATTGCATCCGAGTTGATGAGTACAAGAAACTCCCCCTTGTATGCGTCTATGATCTTATTGATCGCCTCAGCCTTCCCCTTCCTCTCTGACTCTTGAATCAAGGTGAAGCTGTTGCTGCGACAAGCCTGCTCATGGAGGTATTCCAACGTCTGAGGTTGGCAACCGCTTGCTACGACAACGACCTTTCTTAACGACAAACCTTCAGGGTAAGTCTCGTGCTCGATCAGGTTCAAGAGGTGGTGTAGATTTGTGGCGCGATCTGCTGCACAAATGCCTATCGAAAAACCAGTCGTCAAAATTCTTGATTCGAGAGGTAATAGGCTTTGAGTCAAGTCCCCGTAGCTCCGTAAGAGATTATTTGCTCCAGATTGCGCTAAGCCATCTGTAGAATTTTGACGTGTAAACACACGACGACTCTGACATAACGGGTTCGAATACGCGAAAGTTGTTTCCCTCGGATTTCAGTCTGAGATTGGTAAGGTATGCTCTCATCCGAAGGTAGTTGCTCAGGAGTACGTACGCGATTCCCTCAGTCCAATCCGCTAAGAAGGATAGAAAACTCGTCTCATGCCCGCCCATAGTCGAGATTCTCTCGCGACGCATCTTCAGTCCTGTGAGTGTAGCGGAGTATGAGGATGAGTAGAAGTCGCTGACCCACACGTTTTCCTCTAGAATCCTTCGGTACCGTTCCGCGCCAGCGACAGGTTTTGCCTTTAGAAGTTCCCGAGCGAATAATGGGTTAGATCGGTTTCTGTTAGATTCTTTAGCAAATCCATGCTCATCATGAACGTAGCTCAGACAGAACAGAGAAAGGTGTGGCTCCCGTAGGCCGAGTAATTTGTCCAAACGTACGAGAACAAGCGCCAGAAGAGCCGAGATCCACAATCGCCGTCTCTGTGTGACGATAAACAAGTCAATATCGTCCCATTTTGCGGCACTTCCGTACGCGACGCTACCAGTCACCGCGACTGTGCGAATGAAAGGAACAGCCTTCGTCAAGGTCGATGCAAAGTTGCCAGCTGAAATCAACTTATCCGCCGACATTCGTTCCCGTTCGGATCGATTCTCCTTTGACTGTCCGGATTGGGTGAGCAGATAATCGTCCCTTATCTCAAAAGTAAGATCCGGAAACTTGCCGCTCGACAGCAAATAATGAAGTCTCTCTTTGGAAATATTGGATCGAGGGAGAAAGTACTTCACGACCTCCTCTATTGTAAACGGGAAGTTAAGGTAGGAAGAGACCTCGAACACCTTTTCCAGTCCGACACGGAGGTCATCTAGTTCGTATTGCTCCTGTACCGAGACAGATTCCATTTTTCTTCACCAGTTTTAGTGAAAGCACTAGACGACGCCGAACGGACGCCGGCAACATGACGGAGGTTATAAAAAACCTTACTCGGGTAGTAACTGAAGTTACACATTGTTCCTACAACAAAAAAACGTAACTTGACTGGCAGTAACCCTTGTTAGTATGTTTTGCGAATAACATCGTGCGGCATGACGTGGATTGACCTGCACCGAGGCCCCTCACGCCAGATGAGGAGATGCATCTCCGCTGACCGCAAGAATACTTAAAGTGGCAGCCGCTCCTGCCCTACCGCATGATGCCCTAATGTCACAAGCTCGTGAATACGTCTCCCCTACCTGGGACATGATTTACGATATGCTACTAGAAACAGCATTGAGGATCAAGCGGTCGGGCTTCAAACCAGACCTCATCGTTGGCGTTTCGAGAGGAGGATGGGCGCCCGGACGAGTACTTTCCGACCTCTTGGCGAACGCTCACACGGCCAACGTCAAAATCGAATTCTACGTGGGAATAGGCAAAACCTCTGGGAAACCTATCGTAACCCAGCCTATAAGTGAGAACATATCACAAAAGAATGTTCTCGTTGTTGACGATGTTGCAGATACAGGCGAGAGCCTCCTGGTCGCTTTGGATCACGTTAGGGAAAAGGGTGCAGCCGAAATAAAGACCGCCACGATCTATCATAAACCACACAGCAAATTCAAACCGGACTATTTCGCCGAAACTACATCCAAATGGATCATCTTTCCATGGGAGAGATTGGAGGCTACGAGGTTGTTGATTCACGACGCTAATGCCGAGGGGCGATCCATGGATTCGGTCCGCGCGACTTTGCGGCAGTGCAAAATTGATGATAAAGAAATAGATGCGCTTTTCAGACTTGCAAACGGCGGAACATAGTGTTATTCGAAATAACAGAATTAGGAAAGCATGTTGCGGTTTATGGTTTTAATGGAAAACCGCGCAACATAGATGACGCACTCCGATCTGTGTCTGAAAAGTTTCCTGACGTCTGTGTTCAATTTGTAGACCTAGACAAGGTGGCCGGTTCACGATGTCTACTAGTAGCCACTTACAATGCGCTCAAATCCTTCAACTCAAAACATCCAATTTCAAAGTCTCTTGGAATGGAAATCCTGCTGTACGCCTCTGGAAGCAGACAGATTGTCGAATCGTTAGAACGTGCAGGTGTGAATTCTAAGACAGAAAGAATTGCAGTGATTGCGGTAGGATCTTCGGCTGATGACGTCACAGCCATCGAGGCTTACTTGGCAGATGTTATGGGACGGAAGAGTGTTGACACACTACTCGATGAGTGGTCCAACACAAGAATTCAGAACGTTCGTACTGTTTTAGATATTCGCGATGATGAGTTGAACGCGACTCTGAGGCAAGAGGAGGAGCCAATCAGAGGGATAGAACGTCTCGCGATCGAGAGATCTGCCTTGCTCGCGGCGAAAAAGTGAATCCTTCAGGATTTTCGTTTCTCACGCTCTACCGAGAGCACATCGTCGGGAGTAATTAGTGCTAGGCCTGCGCGTTCCCCTATTACTTCTATGAGCAATATTTTGTCAGGATGCTCCAGGTTTACTGTTCTCTCAATTTGTTTTGCTACAGTGTCAATTATTACTTTGCTCTTCAGGTCAGTGTGTCGTTTTTCCACCGTTATCCGGAACGATTCCTTCTCTTTGATACCTTTAGCTAGTTCAAGTGCAACCTCTTGAATTGCCTCTAATTTCGCGTCCACCACTCTCTGTATTGGAACGAGTTTTAGGGTGTATTTGAATTCCCACGGGCGATCTTTGAGAAGTGTTCTAAGGTCTCGTATGGCCTTGATTCCGTCAAGCTTGGTTGTTGCAACGACGAGGCCTATGACGGCGGTTGTTTCAGCATTAGAGCCACGATCTCCAACTTCGCCTAAGAGGTACCACATCTCGCTGCAGGTGTTTTTTTCGTTCCCTCTGCTGGTCGAGATTACAAGGTTGAAGTCGCGTAGCAACGAGATTCCTCGGACGCCACCGAAACAACGTTGCGGATTAATAGTTATCTTGACTCTCGCTTCTGAGACAATGCAATAGTTCCGTCCTCCCCACCGGTCCCTCTCTGAGGATTACTAGCTTGGGGGCCGTGAGGTCGACCACGGTAGACGCCAAGCCTAGAGGCGGCCCTCCTCCATCGAGCACTACGTCAACCTGCTCTCCGAGTTCATCCAGAGCCTGCATAGCGGTTATTGAGGCTGGATGGCCAGTGCGGTTTGCACTTGTCCCAACTAATCTTCCAGAACACAAACCCAACAAATCAAGACAGAGTGGATGATTCGGGGAACGCACCCCAACCTTTCCTTGCGGAACAAGAATTGCAGGGAGTATGTCTCTAGCTTCGAGAACCAGAGTGAGAGGTCCCGGCCAGAACTTGCTCGCGAGTCGTTTCGCTCGATCAGAAACGTGCGCGAGTTTCTCAGCATCATCCAAACCATGAACCAATACAGGCATCGGTCTTGTTCGTTCACCCTTTGCCTTCATTGTCTTTTGAATTGCTGAAGCATTTAGCGGATCACACCCCACGCCATAAACAGTGTCAGTTGGATAGCAAATGATTCCCCCTTTAGAGACAACGTCCGCGGCTCTTGCCAATCCTTCGAGATCCGCTTTCAGAATTTGGACCAAACCCTGACCAACCACAAATGTGAATCTTTCGCGAACGGCTTAAAGACTAGTCGCTCCTTCAGCCCTTATCTCTCATATGCCTGCAAAGTGAATACACATGCCTGCAAAAATCATTGTTCACGGCGGCGCCGGATTTTGGAAGCGCGATATTCGACAAGCAGTAATTGGCGTACGAAACTCAGCCGAATCAGGAAGGAAGGTTCTTTCGTCTGGAGGATCCGCCCTAGACGCAGTTGAAGCAGCGGTTACGGTGATGGAGGACGATCCGCTTTTCAACGCAGGAAAGGGCTCAGCGCTCACTACCGTTGGAACGGTTGAGATGGATGCGGCAATAATGAATGGTAAGGACCTTTCTGCAGGAGCAGTCGCCTTGCTTCACAAAACAAAAAATCCCGTTCAACTCGCAAGGTTGGTCATGGAAAACACGTCCCACGTTTTGCTCGCAGGAGCA
>DATIYC010000139.1:0-8036 GCA_035517955.1 Candidatus Acidiferrales bacterium
TTCTTAGGCGATGATGCATTCGTGAGTATTCAGATAAAACCGTAGTTCAGAAGATGGGCATTCTTGTGGTGTATTTGTCGTTCTGTACTGGAGCTAGGTTGGAAACGCAAGGCTGTCATGAAAGTTGTGGATGAACTAAAACGAAACTGAATCATTATTCTAGGCAAGCCTGAGAGTCAGGTCCAAAATATGGTGGCGTCGGTAGGTTTAGGCGGCATATTGATTTGGAAAAGTTGCCTACTCACTGAAACATACCATGTGCGCGCCCGAACAGTTCCCTGGTCTAATCTATCGATTGGATGACCCTAAGGTGGTAATTCTGTTTTCAGCAGTGGAAAGTTGGTTTGCACTGGAGCGAAGAGGGAGGGAGAAGTTCACCGATCAGTTACGAGACTTCAAGGGACACTGGAAGAGAATACTCTAATAACATACGAGCAAACCCGCTTCGCTAGTTAATTTCGGTGCCAGTTTAATGATAGGGGTATCTATAAGCCAGACACACTATTACATCCCATGTCAGACCGGATTTTTCTGTGTAGCTGCCAAAAATGTGGGTCCGAATTCGAATTCACAGGAAGCTACGAGAAGTTTAATGATTTCATGAACTCAAAGAACTTCACTTGCGTGGGTGGCCACAAGGAAAACCGACCGCCAAGCGTTTTTCTCAAGGTCTTGAGGATGAGCGAACCTCAGCCGATTCTTGAGTGGAAACCAGTTGAGGGCAGAAATTACGTGAACGTTCTAGACCATGAAACCGTCCGAATTCAAGGTATGCAGATGGATCATATTGGTTCAGGCCTCTACATTGACCGACGAACGCGGAAGAAGTACGATTACGAGGAAGATGTGAAGGGAAGACGGCATTACTTCGAAGTTGTAGCTTGATTTCGCAAAAGAATCTTATGAGTAGGGTCCGCTGACGAGTTTGCAAAGGTTGGTGGCTGTAGTTCAGTT
Organism: Candidatus Acidiferrales bacterium; assembly: GCA_035517955.1. Classification (GTDB taxonomy): domain Archaea; phylum Thermoproteota; class Bathyarchaeia; order 40CM-2-53-6; family 40CM-2-53-6; genus FEN-987. The sequence continues at coordinate 955 of DATIYC010000139.1, forward strand.
TGAAAGCTGCTCGGCGAGGTTTGCGGCGATCTTCCACAAGAGTTCCTGAACGTTGGTGCCTGTCTTCGAGCTTATTTCCATGATCTCCTCATGTTCGAATATTCTCTAGTAATATTCTTCGATCGTAAGAAAATGAATCTGCGTCTTCACGTTGAGGGGTGCTCGCATTTCGTTCCTCAAGAGGAACAGATGATTCGAAGACTACTTAAAATGGAGAAATTCCAGTCAACATCGGTTCTAGGCCGGTTGCCTAAAACTTCCGGTGTTTCTGGAAGCAGTCTCTACAGTAGACTGGTCTGCCTGTCGTCGGCACAAACGGTACTTCCGTGTCTGCGCCGCAGTCCGAGCATTTGACTTTCGTCATTTGCCTGGGGGCACCATATCGTCGATTTTCGTAACCCATTTCGTTTTCCACCATCCCTATTCTCTAGTTATACGAAAGATAATACTCATCGCGACAATCGGTCCGGGCTGACGCCCTTCCTATCATCCACGCAGGTAAGATCTCCAGTATACTGTCCACAGAGCACGCAAGACCACTATAAAAGCTGAGCCAATAATTGCCTGCGGAAGTGGAAGAGACGATTCATGTATGCTGGCGATCGCAATAGCAGGGTTTTTGCTCACTCAACCGTAGCAGTTCATTTCATCTGAAGAATGCAAGCCCGTAAATATTCGTTGGCTAATAAGAAGTTGAGAAGACATGGCCTCTATAATCTGCCCCGTTTGTAACCTGAGAGTGCATTTTAACGACCAGAACAAACACAAACTGAGACATCAGACAGCAAAAGCGAAGCGACACAAGCGACCGGAAAAGACCAAGACCGGATCAGCCTGATCGACATCGGTTGCTCCCGTTAGCCAACAATCCAGCCAATAACACTTGTTCGTTCAGGTGCTCTGCGCTTCTGCACCAGTTTAGGACAAAGTTACTCTTTCCAACATACCTAACTAAGGTCAATCCGGAAAGCGCGTCATGAGCGTTTTTCGTTTGTAAATCTGTTTTCTATCGCGCAGAGCGAACGGAGCGAACCGAACGCCGTCCCGATTAGGTTCGTGACTTGGCAGCTTTTCTCCGCTTATGCTTCAGTGACGGTCGATGTAGACGTTTCACGTTTTCCCATTGTCCGTCACTCATCGGTTTGAATGTCATTCCGCACTCTGGACATTTTCGAGTCTTCATCTTAGCCAAATAGGATCAGGAGAGTATGATTCATCTCGTGTAATAAGTCTAACACTTCACCTGCAACCTGACCCGGACAACAGAAGAACCGACAAATGTGCAGGGCAGTACGAATGCCGTCTGACACGTTATCAGGCGGAACCATGGGGAACTACGATTGAATAGATTTCGGTTATGAAACCGAACCTTGATGAGTGGTTTCTAGATGTTAAATGTCGTGAGGCATGTTCTTGTTACGCCCCAGAATGCGAAGCGATCGGTGTACATCAAATCTAAGATTGGAGACGCCTCTCTCTGCTATCAGAACTGGAAAGAAGGTCGTTCAAACTCGTGTGGTTACTTAGCCTCACTTTCGCCTAGAGGGTGTGGATCTTCGCTCGGTGAATGCCGACGGAGGTTTTCCGCTAATATCCTGTGTTCTAGGGATGGTCGTCAGTAATACTTCGCCACAGGGTGTAACAGAGGCAGTGAACTGTTCCTTCCCACTTTCTTCCGTAACGTAGCTCCCCTTTATCGTCCATATGCCCTTCTGGTCTGGACCCGTGAGTTATTCCGCCATCAAGATTGAAGGGATCTTCCCATGTCGAGACCGAGTACCGTTAATGTGCTTCCTTACGACGCCTTTTGCATCAGCCTCATTTCCTAGTCGCATTCGAATCAAATCCTTCCTTTCAGTACTCCTGTAGGTTTTGTAGCTTGCGTGTGGTCAGGTTGACTGTGATCGTGAAGAAGACATTCTTGTCCCCGGCTTTCTTTCGATAATTCCCTGTCACACCCATATCCCCCTGCGCGTCAGGTGCCATACTGCCCTCAACCATGAAGAAATCCAGAGTCAACCCAAACTTTGCTTCAAGGTATCCTCTGAGTAACCGATCCAGTTCACTCGAAGTCATGCCCGATTTCAACGGCATACACGAGACAACTTCAATCAAAATTCGACTATAACCAAGGACACGTAATAAAGCATGGGAGAGACACCGTGACTCAGTCTAGAGCAGGAAATGTTCTTCTGGCTACTAGCCTGAATCCCTTGAACGGATATCTAAAAAGAGAATCCGGAAAGAGACGTGACGACGAAACATCTAGTGGCGCAGACTCGACCGAGTTGAAGCTTGACGGTCCTGATAGTCAGTGACTTATGTGTTATGAAGTTCAAACACAATCTATATTGACAATAACGTTTGCGTCTTGTGGACGATAAGACTTGTCATCTATAGTTCAAAAGTACAAGAAACATCCAAGCCTCATTGGGATAACCGTAGGTCTCCTAATACTACTGTACATCATATTCACGATCATAACACAGCAGCACACTCCGCCATAACCGACGCTACGAGCAACGGTCACCAAGAAGAAAACAGATTAGTTCACGTTCCAAGTTTCTCTTTTCTTAGCTGAGAAACCTCAGACCCCCAACGTCAAAATTACTCTGCTAACCCTCCCCAAGCGGTTTCGTGGAACGGCTGTCACAGCTTAGCATACACAAGAAAATGAATCCTCTGAATGTGCACCGCATCAGTTGAGACCATAGCTTGAAGTTGATGATAGGAGACTGCAAGATTCCTGAACGCTTCCTGAGATACGTCACTATATACCGAGCGGCACCGGTATCATTTGGAGGAGTGCTCGTTGGAGTTGAAGGAGCCGAAATAAAGGAAAAACTTGAGAAACTAAGTGAAGGCAAGGCGATCGCGTACGAGGCCGTTGACGAGCACGGTGTTTACGCTGAAGGTTATTGTGATCTGAAGAATCTCAAGTTTGATCTCTTACACGCAAGAGTTGCCTTCTCTGGTGAACTGATTCGACCATTTGAACAGGACATTTACTGGGCAGCAACTGACCAGTTAGCCAGACATACAGCCCTGTCTGAAGATAAATCGTCCGGGCTCTATCTGGGAGGATAACCATCAATCCACATTAACGCGGAATGACAGCAGTCGGTTGTCCGGCTGTGTCATCGCACGAAAGCTCGGCGGCCCGCATAAACCGCTGAACTTCCCAACTGTTCCTCGATACGGAGAAGACGGTTGTACTTCTCGACGCGTTCGCCTCGACAAGGCGCTCCGCTCTTCAAGTGTCCAGTCCGCATGGCCACCGTCATGTCTGCGATGAAGGTGTCCACTGTTTCGCCGCTTCGATGAGACACCATAGCACCCCATCCTGAGTCTTGCGCTAGTTTAATCGCAGCGGTCGTCTCCGTAAGCGTCCCAATCTGGTTGAGCTTTATCAGAACCGCGTTTGCGACCTCTTCCTTTATGCCCCGTTCTATTCTGAGAACGTTCGTCACGAAGAGATCGTCTCCAACAAGTTCCACCTTTTTACCCAGAGTATCAGTGAGGAGCCTCCATCCAGGCCAATCCTCCTCGGATAATCCATCCTCAATTACCGCAATAGGATACTTCGACACCCAATCCGTGTACATGTCGACCATCTCGTTGGAGGTTAGGTGTCGTCCTTCGGTTCGTAGATTGTATTTTCCATCCTTGTAGAAGCTGCTTGAAGCGGGATCGATAGCGATTGCAATATCTCGACCAGGTTCGTATCCTGCTTTTTCGATGGAGGTCAGTATGAGTTCGATTGCTTCATGGTTGGCTTTTAGGGCTGGAGCGAATCCTCCCTCATCACCGACCGAAGTGTTCTGAGCTTTTTCCTTTAGCACGGCTCGAAGCGAATGGTATGTTTCGCTTCCCCATCGCAAAGCCTCGTGAAAGTTCCGCGCTCCGATGGGGGCAATCATGTACTCCTGAAAATCGGTGCCTTGCCAATTCGCGTGAACTCCGCCATTGAGAATGTTGAACATGGGCACGGGTAGGAGGTTGGCATCGTCTCCTCCTAGGTAATAGTATAGCGGCAGATTCTTAGAATTCGCTGCTGCGCGGGCTACAGCAAGGCTGACGCCGAGAATTGCATTTGCGCCCAACCTACTCTTGTCTAGTGTGCCATCAAGATCGATCAATGCCTTATCCACTTGCGATTGATCGAGTGCATCCATGCCTACAATTGTCTTGGAGATCTCCGAGTTCACGTGTCCTACTGCTTTCTGGACGCCTTTCCCTCCATAACGGGTGTCCTTATCACGCAACTCCAATGCTTCATGAATTCCCGTTGATGCTCCCGATGGAACGGCTGCGAGACCAACAGCGTTCTCAAGGGTGACCTCAACTTCTACCGTAGGGTTTCCGCGTGAGTCCAAGATCTCGCGGGCCCAAACACGAGTGATCTTAGCCATTATTCATCACTAATGACGATTGCAACGGGCTTAGAAAGTGAGGGATTTACCAGCTTTGGTCTATTTCCGACCGAAAACATCGTTTCAAAAGTCCTCTCTTAGCAAAATATCCTAGAATGCCTTCTTGAAAAGATCAATTCGCTTACCCACCAAAAGCCGCTTCGAAAGCCCAAGCGCATTAGTTCTGGTAATTCTGGTTAAACCTCGTACTAGTGCGACCGGAATGCCTTCGGCTCCCTGCCCCATCACGAGTTCCGCGGCTGCAGCGATCTCATCAGCCACACCAACTAACTTGAACCTCAACCTATGGCCATACAGATCATTCAACCCCCGATAGTCGACAAATGGTTCGATACCTGAAACTCCAATAGCAAACTCAACCTGGCCAACTCTCAAAGGCCGACTGTAAGTGTCAGCGATGACTACACCCAACATACGCCCTGACAGTTTCTCAAGTCTACGGCGAAGATCATTAGCCGAGACATCTGCGTATGCAGGAAGACGTGCGTAGATACTGGGTCCATCAACATTCGATTTGTCTACTCCAGCGTTAAAACAGATGAAACCGTCCTTCCTCCGAACAATCAAAGCTTGCCTATCGGCGCGAATCACTTGAGATGAATCACGGAGAATCATCTCAACGAGATGTGGATCCTTGTTGACGCGATTCGAAAGAACCTTAGCCCTGCGACTTGGCTTAATCTTAGAAATGTCTACTAATAGGCCATTCGATTTCGATACCACCTTGTGAGATATTACAAACACGTCGCCATTCATGGCCTTGAAGCCCTCTGCAGCCAACGCCTCAAGGATTACTGAGGCAAGATCATCCCCCGGTTCGATCATTCCGATTTTTCGCAATCCAAGAATTGTGATCATATCAATGCACTCGCTCTCAGCCGAGCTGTCTTCGATTCTATGTCGTGGCGACTGTATGATGTAAAGGGACTGTGAACCTACCTGGAGTTACTGTGCTCTTTGTTTGTAGAGTTCTTGGGAGCGTTGAATGGTTTCTTTGGCGTTCGCCGCGTTTGCCCAGCCGAGTATCTTTGTAGTTTTGCCTTCGAGCACTTTGTAGGTTTCGAAGAGATATGCGATCTCTTTGAGGGTGTGTTCTTGGATGTCGGGTAGATCTCTTGTCTTGGCATAGCGAATGTCGTCCATTGGTACGGATAGTACTTTGTCATCTCTCACGTCACCATCCAACATTCGTAGCAGGCCGATTGGACGTACGGTGAGTATGCACCCTGGGAAGGTTGGGTTTGTAACTAGAACGAGCACGTCGAGAGGTTCTCCATCATCACCAAGTGTTTGGGGAATTAGGCCATAGTCCCCTGGGTAGTGCATCGCTGAATACAGCACACGGTCTAGGACTATCGCTTTCTTCGCAACATCATATTCATACTTGTTTTCGTTGCCTTTCGGAGTCTCAATTACCGCAAAGACTTCCGCGGGAGGATTAGGTCCCGTAGTTAGGTCACGCCAGAAATCAATCATCTAGTCAATCCACCCAACGATCATTTTCGGAGAGTAACTGCAAGCAGGAAAGAGCGTGAAACGTTGACTCGAACGTCGATAGGCCCATGAAAATAGATCGACGAAACCCACCATTTCCGTTTTGAAAGCGCTTTACCAATTGTGCAGTCGATTGAGGAAAAGCCGGCCTCACACCAAGGTAATGCAGCGAGTTCAGGCCGTGGTACGTGTCTTCTAACACTAGATACGACGTGTCGCGAGGATCGCTTGTGAAGCCTCCCCTTGGCAACTCGCAGTGCCGAAGCCATCTCGCGGTTCGATCCAGTGAATCAACTTTGTACCCTAGCAATGCTAGTGACGCGGTTGCGAAATGGACAGAAGCTAGGCTAGAGTAGCCGCTTCCGCTTCCGAACGTCCCGTCGGGGTTCATGCGGCCAAGAATGAAGCGGACAACTAGGCCCGAGTCAACCTCATCTGACAACTTGAGAATGGATAAAACAAGGTAGGTCGTTTGGAACTCTGATGAAGTTTCCATGTCAACATCAAGATTGCCAAATCCGCCATGCGATCTTCTGAGCGAACTGGCAAAACTCCTAACAGAGTGCTGAGGTTTTGCTCCTAGACTGGAGAGAGAGCTAACGCAGTAATATGCCACACTTATTGAGTCAAAACTACCATCCGGACTCTGGAGTCCTTGGAGAAAACGTGCTGTTTCATCACGATGGTCTGGTGTTATGTTGAGCATTTCTAAGATTGACAGTGCAAAATAGGTATCCTGAGCGGATGATTCAGTCCACTGAGCAAACGTGTAGCCCCCATCTTGGTTCTGCCGATCCTTAACGTAACGGGCAATTCTCTCCACTTCAATGTCGATAATCCCTTTTCGGGGAGTTTCAATCTGTGGCGGCAAAGTTGTCTGCATCAGGCTCCTTTAGTGGTTAGAAGAAGACTATCTGGTTCTCTCCATGGTATTTGCCGCTACTGTACTGTGCTAACCCTTTGTAGAGCATTTGTGCATGGAACTTACAGAGTGGCAGGTCGCCACCCTTCTTGGCGGTCACAGCGAACACTATGTCTTGTTCCTTATCGACTTCGCCTTCGATGTCGTGGAGGCGATTTTTTCCATGTTCTTCCTGATCGCTTCCATTCTTTCGACATGTTTCGCTAACAGTTTGGCCTCTTCGGGCTTCATTT
>DATIYC010000140.1:0-9081 GCA_035517955.1 Candidatus Acidiferrales bacterium
CTTGATGAGCATCGCGGCGCCAAGTGCCCCACAGACGACAGTCGTGATCCAGATTCCGATGGGAGTTGTGAACCAGATTCCTAGATTCTGCATTCCCGTGTTGCTTGTTGCTAGGCCTATGCCTGTGAACATTGGTGCCAACCCGAGAATCGAGATTAGCCATCCCCCGAGAGCTTCCCATTGGCAGAAGAAGACTGGGATGACTGTTGCAACGATTGCGAATCCAATGAATGGTTTCAGCGTTCGGCTTTGGAAGACGTAGTCGCCTCCCGTTCGCGGCATCGCAGCAGCCAGCCCCGAGTAGGCGACGGCCAGGAACGCGGTGAAAATTCCTGTAATCAGTATTCCAAGTGGGAGGTTTGCGTCAGGCCATACGGCTAGTGTCAGCAGGTAGACCCAAGGAAAGATTACGCCGATGTTTAGGACGTTGTATGCAAATGCGGAGTACGGTGACATCACTCTGACTAAGCCAGAAGATTTTCTAGCGAAGACTTCTGTGGTCTTCATGAACTGGTGGTAAGGCACAGATTCGGTATATTAGACTTGGCAATTACCATACGAATTGGAATGTAGTTCCCCATGAAGAATAGGCTATCAGAACGCGTTTCGTTGATTTACACTCAATCTTAGGAAGATGACCCATGAATATGTCTCAATCGCCTTCTAATGTACAAGGCTGCCAGAAATACCCGCTTTGCTTGTTTTGAGGTTCTCCTGAGGCCAAGATCTGTGTTTGTCGTTCCCGGAAAATTTGATCAAAATCCCTCTGGGTGTAGCTAGTTTGAAAAGAAACAACGGGATACGGTAAGGAGTGTCCCCTTACACGTGATTACGGGAGTTTGAGTATTTGGAAGAGCGCTTTTCTGAGTCAGTAAGGCTTGCGAGTCAGCTGGATGAGCTAAATGACGACCAATTGGCTATCCTTGAGCGCGTAGATGAAGCGTGTGGAGAACTGTTTCTGCCAGAGTTTGAGCATTATGTTGCTCGGAAGTTCAATCCGGAAACACGCGAGGTTCTTAGAAAATATGGCTTGATGGGGTTAACTGTTTCAAAAGACTACGGAGGCATGAATGCTGATCCGTTGACATGGGCGTTGGCGTTAGAACGTTTCGGACAACTGGGTATGGGCGTGGTAACGTTCGTTGATGTTCATTGCTTACTCGCCTCACTAGCGGTTCAACATTGGGGAAGCGAGGTTCAGAAGAAGACGTACTTGATGTCAGCTGCTCGCGGGGAGAAGGTTCTCGCTTATGGTTTGACGGAACCAGAGGCAGGAAGTGACCCTGCTTCTCTGAAGACGAGCTACGAGGAGCGTGATAGTGGATACGTCTTGAACGGCACGAAGTACCTCATCTCCAACGGCTCAGTTGCGGACTCTTTGGTAATCTTCGCATACCCTAAGGGCAAGTCGGAGGGTTTGTCGGCGTTCATAGTGGATTCCAAGTCTGAGGGATTCTCAGTAGCTATGCGACTTGAGGAGAAAATCGGACTCTTTACGTCTGACACTGCTATGCTGGAAATGGTCGACTGCAAAATTCCGAAGGAGAACCTTCTAGGCCAAGCTGGGAAGGGTTTGCATGTAGCCTACTCTGCGCTGCTGAATGGGAGGATTGGAATCGCGTCGGGTTGCGTGGGAATCATACAAGATTGTATCAATTCAGCAACTGAGCGCGTGAAAAGTAGGATCCAGCACAAGAAACCGATTGGTAAGCACCAATTGATCCAACGCCACATCTCTAATCTAGCCATGAATCTTGAGATGGCGAGGTGGCCCACTTACTTCGCAGCGGTAGAGAAAATGAGGTTAGATGCTAACTCGACTGATTTGGAGCTGAGGCACAAAGTCGATTTGCAATCCGCGATAGCAAAGCGTGTCGCGTCGAGGCTTGCTTATGACAGCGCAGATTCAGCGGTTCAAGTTTTCGGCGGCTTTGGCTACTCGTTGCTCTCGCCAGTGGCCAGGCATCTTTGCGATTCACGTGTTGCCCGTATTTACGAGGGAACCGATGAGATCATGGACCTCAAGATTGCATCGCTCGTCTTAGGGAAAGGATTCGAGGCCTACAGTTAGACCTGCTCAAGCGGTGCTCTTTTCCTTTAGCTTGGTCTGGAAATTTTGAAGGACTTGCTCGACCATTTTCGCGGATGTTGAGTCGAGCAGTTTTGACCCCAGCCCAGCAATTATGCCTCCCATCGTTACGTCCGCGGCCCAGCCAACCTTGGTCCCAGAACCAATCTCATCTAATTTGAATGAAGTTTGAAGGTCGATGGTGCTGCCAACGCCACGACCTTGTCCCACGAGTTTTGCGGCGCTTGGTGGTACTTTATCGGTAATGTGAAATTCGAAATCCATGCTGCCCCTCACTAATGAGAGCCCAACTTTGACTTTCGCCCTGAAACTGTCAGGTCCACCAATCTCCAGGGATTGAAGATCTGGGATACATGGGGCGATGTCCTTTGGGTTTAGCAAAAACTCCCATACTATTTTTCTCGGAACAGACGTTTGAAATGAGCCTTCCAAGTGCATGCGATTAAGTCCACTCTTTTGGGTCTATGAATCTTGATGCATAAGAAAGCTAAATGCTTCTTCCTCGTGCAGATACACTAAGCCATTTCAAATGTGCAAGCATTAACTGGGCGCTAATTATGCCTGGGCATAGCACGAAGGATTATTACACCCAATCTGGGATAGTCGCGCATGGTTCGGGGGCAGAGCTTGGTAAGCTTGGTGACGCTCATCGCTTTTTGGAGGAAAAAAGAGCCGCCACCCGACAAAGGCCAACGAATCATTCCCTTGCCCGAACTTTCAGCTCCGCCATTGGAGCCTCAAGAAGCCGCGATCTCGTTAGACGATGTCAACAGGGCTCGTGGAGCGCTTAAGGTTCTCAAGCTTGAGAGACAAATTCTCGGCTCCGCCGTTACGACCATTTACGAATCTCACTCGAAGGGTGATATTTCTGAGGTGGAGAGGGATCGAATGCTTGAAAGATACAAGGTCGACCTGAAACGGCTGGAGGCCGAAATAGGCGAGAACCAGAGGATTGTTGACCTACATGATTTAGAAGGTGAACGCGAGGAAGTCATGAAGGAGTTCAACAGTAAGCTTGCGACAATTGATTCGAGACTGAAGAGCCTCAAATCAGGAGGCTCACAACCACCAACCCCAAACCGTCAAAACAAAAGCCCCCCAAACGATCCAGTTCCCGGAGACGGAATTAAAACGCAGGATGGAGCTCAACCCACCAATAAGAGTGCTCAGGAAATTAGCGACTCTGAGAAGCGAATCGTGCAAATTCGTGAGGAAATCCTCAAAGCAATGGACCGCCTTGAGCAAATTGAAACGGAAGGATAAATTTGGCTTCGATTGAGGACGCAAAAAGGAAAGCGATCCTCAAGGCCCTCCAACCCATCAGAAACGGTTGGGTAATAGGCCTAGGCAGCGGTACCACAATGGCCCTCGCCATTACCGAGCTATCAAGGTTCGCAAAAGGAAGACGACTTGAGATATCCGTCGTACCCACATCGCACCAAGTCGAGAACCTGGCGATGTTACATGGCCTAAGAATTCACACCTTGAACGAAACGCCATCAATCGACTATGCGATCGATGGCGCAGACCAAGTCGAAATTCCATCTCTAAACCTCATCAAGGGTGGCGGAGGGGCAATGTTGAGAGAAAAAATAGTGGATTCTGCGGCACACAACGTCAGCATAATCATCGTTGAAAACAAACTCACGAAACACCTCGGGCACCACCAACCCGTACCATTGGAAGTTTCTCCCTTCGCCTACCGTTCGGTACAGACCCAAATCACGAAGATGGGAGGGCGAGGCAGACTTCGTGAGGGCACAGGAAAAGTCGGGCCTGTTGTGACAGATAATGGAAACCTCATACTAGACGCTGACTTTGGCCAAATAGAGAAGCCAACCCAATTGGAGCGTCGCTTGAAGATGCTTCCCGGTTTACTGGAGACAGGACTTTTTCTGAATATTGCCGACTCTGTTTACGTCGGCAAAAAGGATGGCAGCGTAGAACTCTTAGAATAATCATTCCGGTTTAGCGTGAAAATAGAAATCGGCGGAGAAAGTGTCGTCGTGTGGACCACAACTGTGCTTTTTCGACAGGGGGACTCCCCAATTTCTCCCATTCCCAAGCACAGAATCGACAAACAAGCCTAGGACGAGGCACGATGGCGCGGCCGTGAAAGACGCTACACGTCACAATTGGTCGTAGACATTGTAGGTTGTCGAGGGAGGGTAACAAACACCCCGGTAGTAACTAGTATCGGTGGTGCCGGGGGCGGGGTTCGAACCCGCGGCTTCTGGGCCCATGGCTCTCCAGATTATGAGTTTCGTCCCTTAAGCCTGGCTGGCGCTCTACCAGCTGAGCCACCCCGGCCCAGGTTTGGAAAACGGAATTGCATGTAAAAACGTTCCCAATCGCTCTTCTTTCCGGTTTGAAAAGGCATTAAACAAACCTTGCATCATCTCGTGCCTGCAGGTTGCAGATTGCGTGCATGGAAATGAACTACCTCACCCTAGACGACTTCCAACTGAAGGATAAGGCCGTGCTCTTGCGGTTGGACATCAACGCCCCTTTGGATCCAACGTCCAATCAAATCTTGGACGACGGCAGAATTGTGGCTGCAAAACCAACTCTAGACGCGTTAGCGTCGACGAAAGTAACGATTCTTTCGCATCAAAGTCGTCCGGGCCGCGGAGACTTCACCTCGATGGAGCAACACGCAGCAATTCTGCAGAAGGCCTGCCATCAACGAGTGAGTTTTGTTGAGGATGTGATGGGCCCAGCCGCGCGTCAGGCGGTAAAGGATTTGAAGAGTGGAGAGGTGCTGGTCTTAGATAATGTTCGATTCTGTGCGGAGGAAAATCTGGAAGATGCGGGAGAAAAACTTGCAAAGACAAACCTAGTCAAAAGACTCGCCCCATTATTCGACCTTTACGTGAATGATGCATTTGCCGCTGCACATAGAGCCCAAGCTTCTCTCGTAGGCTTCCCGTACGTCTTACCGTCAGCTGCTGGCATATTAATGCAGAAAGAACTAGAAGCAATCCAACATCTAACAACCAACCCCGCCCACCCATGCACTTACGTGCTCGGCGGAGCAAAGGTCGAGGACAAGGTTCCAGTCATCGAGAACATACTCGCCACAAAGAAGGCGGATAATGTTCTAGTTGGCGGGAATGTTGCGAAGGTGTTTCTGAAAGCCAGTGACCGTAATCTAGGAGCAGCTAACGAAAAAGAGCTCGGGAACGTGACGGACGAGGTCCTTAAGGCGAACCAAATTCTTTCGAAGTATAAACAGCGCATTATTTTTCCGTTGGATTTTGGCACGGAGCAGGATGGTGGACGGGTTGACGTCTTAGTTGACATGCTTCCACGAAGCGGTCGGGCGATGGACATAGGATCGCAGACCGTTAAGATCTTCTCGGAGATTATCGCCAAGTCTAAGACGGTGGTCGCGTCCGGCCCTTTGGGGGTGTTTGAGCAGGATGGGTTCGAAACGGGGACTAGGCGTGTGCTCGAATCTATGGCTAACTCAAACGCATACACGGTGATTGGCGGAGGGCACCTGTCTGGGTATGCGGGAATACTCAGAATCGTAGATCGGCTATCCCACGTTAGTACGGCGGGTGGAGCAATGTTGACTATGCTTGCGGGTGAGGAATTACCTGCAATAACGGCGCTTGAAGCTTCCGCGCAAAAGTTTGGTAAAGGGAGACGTTCGTGAGAATTTTAAGCATGTGCGTTCATAGTCGGCGTGTGCCTCGGTGGCTCAGCCTGGCAGATCAAATCGGGACCGGAGAGCGGCCGCCTTGTAACCTCAGCCAGGAAAGCGGCAGGTCGCGGGATCGAATCCCGCCCGAGGCTCCATCAAGTACCGTTATTACCTTAATGTTGGATTCTCGCGTATACTTTCCACGCGCGGGGGGTGGGTTTGTTTGGTTGAGGTGGTTTTGCGGCGTGCGCCGGAGCGGGTTGTGGAGGATCCTGTTGGGTTTTGGTTGGGGCGTTTGGATGCCGCGACTCGCGGGCCGGACCGGACGAATCTGGAACGGTTTATGCGCTGGTTGCATCGGCAGGCTGGTTGGGAGACTGTTTCGCCGAGGGAGTTGCTGGTTAGGCATTTGGAGGCTGAGGACCCGTATGTGGTTTTGGATCTTGTGCAGTCGTATGTGAATGGGCTTATTTTACGGAAGAGTTCGAAGCGTAAAGCGTACTCCGCCATACGCAGCTACTTCGCCCACAACCGCTGCGCCCTACCGCAAGACATTAGTTTCCGCGTCCGCGGCGACCGCCCACCCGTGGAAGGCAGGTTAACGGTCAACGACGTAATCGAGGCAAGCCACGCAGCCGGAGTCCGCAACCGAAGTATCATCCTATTCAAATGGCAAACCCTTCTCGACAATGAGCGAGTCATCTACGCAAACAAATACTGCGCAGAACAGATCGTGAAACAAATCCAGACCGGCGTGCACCCCGTTCGCGTGGACCTCCCAGGAAGAAAAAGCGGAGAAAACGACACAGAAGGCCGCTTCTACACCTATCTTGGCAAAGATGCGATCGATGCCCTAACCAAGTACTTCGAGGAAGAACGCGGATGGCCCAGGGCCGGGCAACCAATCTGGACACAAATCCTCGACCCCACAAGAGTACTCACAAAACCCGCGATGGAGGAGATGTGGCTACGCCTCTTCCGCCACATGGGTAAAATATCAAAACGCAAAGGTCCCCTCGGAGCCAGATACGGCTACAACCTCCACGAAATGCGCGACGTCGCCACCACATACCTCCACGTCCAAGCCAAAGCCGAAGGCCTAGACATGGACTGCGTAAAATTATGGTGCGGCCAAGTAGGAGAAATCGACCCCCTCAAATACGACAAATTCTACAAGGAAACAGACTACGTACGAAACCAATACCTAACCGCCGAAAAACACCTAAACCTACTCAGCAACCCCAACAAAACCGCCAACCAAGAAAAAGTCGAAACAATGCAACAACAAATCCAAGAACAACAACAGCAACTCCAAGATCTCCAACTCGAAGTACGCACACTCAAAGAACTAACACACTACAAAGCAATCATCCGATAAGACCTGCCTGCTCAAACCGCGGATCTGGACATTTTGTTTGGAGCCGGGGATGGGAGTCGAGAAAAAAGTCCAATTCCCATTTTCACGTGTAATCTATCTCCCGTTCAGGTCAGCTTCACGTGTGCCTGTCAGCCGCCTCAATATCATGAACCGCTCTCAATTTTTCCTGTTCTAGGTTTCGTAAATGGATTCTTTTTGCCAAGATGGGTAACGAACACTGTTCTCTCTTTCTTGTCGACATAAAATATCAGTCTGTATCGTCCAACTCTTGCTCTGAAAGTTCTTTCAGCTCCCTGAAGTTTCTCCACATCCAGTTACGATCAGCATGTTCTAACAAAATTCAACAACATCGAGGAACGATGTTCGATAGGAAGGAGGAGGGTAACGTCAAGTCTACATCGGATGAGGCAGATTTAGGAGTCTGTCAAAAATCGTCGGATTTCTTTGTGAGTTACCAAGGGCGAAAGGTAACTGATGTTACCTACTTTCTTGTATATATCCACCGTGAGTAGGAAACGACCGTAGCTTTCCCCGGTAAACTAGCGCGCGCAGTCAACTACGAAACCCAGGCTTAAATCTCCGCTAGATCGTGCCGTGGCCTAATAGCAGGTACTGGGGAGTCTAAACGCTCTAGTCCAAGAGATTTTGCATCTCAAGAGGAACTTGAATTCGAACCAAGAAATCTGAAACCAACACTATTCTCCATAACACAAGTAACAATTCTCGGCCAGCAAACCAGACCCTTCTCAGTATCGTGAGACTATTCTTCTGGGTTTCGTGACTTCGTAAGACCAGAAATGAACAACGCTCACGAAATGCTCGGAAATCACATCATCCCTATTGATTTTTCAACGGGGATGCTGCCGCCACTGTGGATAGACTTGGTGAACTCTGGTCATGGCTTGATTTGATCTCAAGCGCAATCCGCCACTTCTTTCCGACAACTTCACCGTCAATGACTGCGTGATGAGTATCTAGGACAAGAAGTTCAGCCAGTCTCCGTGTTTTTTGTTTCGCCCGTGTACAGCATCTTCGTAGAACTGTTGGAGTTTCCGTGTGATAGGATGACCCTCGTTCCCGATTGGTCTTCCGTCGACTTCCTTGATAAGTGTGATCTCAGCTGCTGTACCGCAGAGGAATAATTCAAAGTTCCTCTCTGGAAATATCGATGCGGTGACAATCCACTTGAAGGTCTGCAGCAAGTTGGATTACGGTGTCTCTAGTTATTCTGGGCAGTAGCCGCATCCTTGAGGAAAGTCTCTCGAACATGACGCGCGCTCACTCACAGCGCAACTCACCTCACCGGCTGGAGCACACTCCATAGCCACGGCTACTATGCAATGATTGCGCAAGCCTAAGTTTGAACTTGAAATACTGTAATTGTTGAACGTCTTGAATCGATTGCTGCTCTCAGCCTCTCATTTCGCGACTGCGTAAAGCAATCCAGTGTGGCCTACGGCTATTGCGGCAACTCGCATATTTCGGACGGCGTCTCCATGGTGCGGTTGATTGCGACTTCGCCGATGATTCTACAATATCTAGCGATTTGGCTTAGATTCCAGAGTATGATTCGAACGCTCGCCGCAACACTCGCATTCTTCTGATGAATCAAGACCTCCTGAGTCAGGACACTCGCATCGTTCTCGGCTGATTCAATCGATTCCAAAGTATCATTAGCGAGTTTGATATTGCCGGTAAGAAATGCTGTGAAACTATGCTCCAAGATCGTGTTAACCTGAACTGCGAACTTCGCGATCTTTCGCGAAGTATCACTGGTAATGTGCTGGTCTTTCAAGGCCAAGACTTCATTTCCAACTTCCTCCCCAGCATCTGCTATCTCCTCCAGAGTCTTCGCGATCACTCTGTTGCCAACAATGTGAAGAGGAGAGTCTACGCCAATGTCGGTAGCTGTTCTTCGATCGCGTAAGACTAGTAACAACTGTCTGATTATTAGCCAGTAGATTC
>DATIYC010000141.1:0-19833 GCA_035517955.1 Candidatus Acidiferrales bacterium
TCCGTTGTAATAGTATGGATAGCAATAGTACGAGCCACAGACCTGTGCCACCGAACTGACAGCGCTCGTTGTCGTAGCGGTGCTCATTGTGGTGGACTGCGTGGTCATTGTGGTCGGTTGTTGTTGTGTTACGGTTACTGATGTTTGTGGAACGCTGACTGTCGTCTGTGTTTGTGTAGACGGCATGGTTTGCGTGGTCGCAACCGTAGTCTGCGGAGGAACAGTTGCTGTAGTCTGAGCCTGCGTAGGAACATTGACTGTCTGCGTTGGAGCGCTTTGGGTTGTCATTGATGGGGTTGGGGATGGCTGAGGCTGGGACGAGATCGCTACCGTCACGCTAGCCCCAATAGTCGGTGGTGAGAGACTAGTGGTCATCTGCATAACGTTAGCATGCCCTTGACTTGATGTTGACATCGGCGAACTGCTATAGACGGATATTGCACTTGCGAGAATCGCGACAAAGATTATCGCAACCATAGCAGCAGACCGATATCGGTGACGATATCCATGTGGCCTTTCGGAATCTTCTGGTTGACTCGCCGCTTCCGATTCAATGGGTTGCTTCATGATTTTTCTATTAGCCTCCGCGCATCCGCAATAGCATAAGCCTGTTTCCACCAGGTGGAAAAACACGAGAGTATGGCAAATTGTTTTACGAGATCTTCCGGAGTGTTATGACACGATCAGCACTCGAGCAACCTTGCTCCAGTCGGACGTCGCAGCAAACAACTTGGAACCAATTCGAGCGTCAAACTCTCCGACGACTTTCGCTCTATGGGATTACTTTCGCTTAACTCACCGTAAGCGGCAATGGCCCTCGGGCGTTAAATCGTACGCAAACTAACTTGATTATGTGAAAAGAAATGCGATGCCCATTTTGCAAATCCTCACTATCTCTAACAAGCCAAGAACGGACATGGCGCGGCGGATTCTTCCAACACAGAGTCATTTACTCCTGCGAAACCTGTGATCTACAATTTGGCAAGGCACCATACGATCTCGCAGAAACTATACCGACCCACTGACCTTTTCGCTTGTTTCGGCAAACAGAATCTCGTCTTCTAGGGTCGAATCTGTTAGATTCTACGACCGCGCACACTTATCCAGTATTCAGTAGCAGTTATCTCCTGACCATGTAACTCTCTAGGGTAAGCCTTATCGATGTTCCTGCGATGGCGGGCTGTCCGTCTGGTCAACTCAGTTGTCAATCTCCATCCAGAAGTCCGTTTATGATCCGAATTCAAAGAACGATGGTTTCCGCGTTCTCATAATGCAGTATTGGCCGAGGGGAGTGAAGAAACAGAAGATTGACGCATGGTACAAAGAGCTCGGAACAGAGAAGGAACTCATCAGAGAGTGGAAGGCGGGAAACGTTAGCTGGCCCACATTTAGATCGCGATATTTGGCCAGCCTAAGAGATGACGGTAAACAGGCTCTGGTAAATGAGTTAGCCAAGCGCGCGAAGAAGGGGAAAGTTACGTTACTTTGCGGGTGCCGAGACCCAAACAGATGCCACCGAGCGATCTTGAAAGAACTGATAGAGGAGGTGTAGTAATTTGAAATGTCCGACCTGTCCAGACGCGCTGTTCAACCGCTGCTGCAGGTGCGTAAGAACAATCCCAGTTGACAGCCAATCACTCGCAGTAGGGCCTGTTCGCAGCATATATGACAGTGATTTCAGCTTGCACCTATTTTGCGTAAACTGTTACAAGGAGAGAACGAGAGTAGCACAAGGGTTCGAAACAAAACATCTAGGAGCTCATATAGGATAGACCGTTACGTCTTCGCTCTCCTAGTAGGCCTACCCTGACAATCTTTCCAGACTGCACTCACGCTGAATGCTAGAAACAGCACAGAACAAACCATAACACTCCCACAATCATACTGCAATACCATATGCAGTGAGGACTGTTGGTACTCGTTCTTTCCAGAAGTCAGGTCATGTCGCTACTGACCATGAAGGAAAGCATCGACGCAGTAGAGAACGCGTTTCGCGAACTAGCAAGCGGATCCGCAATTATGCCGACCAGGGTTAGCGTTCCCATTCCTCTGAGTGATGGTTGGTTAGGGGTGATGCCGGCATTTCTCTCACAAGCCAAATCCCTAGCGACAAAAATCGTTACGGTGTACCCGAACAATGCCACGCAACGCGGCCTTCCTAATGTATTGGCCTCAGTAGTCCTGAACAACACCGAGACTGGGCAAGTTGAAGCCGTAATGGAGGGCACGTTCATTACCGCCGTGAGAACCGGCGCAGTGGCCGGCGTAGCGACGAAATATCTAGCAAGAAAAGGCTCTGCAAAACTTGGAGTATTCGGCTGTGGTGTTCAGGCGGAAACACAGTTGCAAGCAGTCTGCCAAGTTAGGAACATCGATACCGTAATGGTCTATGACAGTGACAAGGACAGGATGCGGAGTTTCATTTCAAAATCAACTAGGCTTAACATTCAGCCAGCTAGCAACCCCAAAGAGGTTGTCCAAGCATCCGATATTATCGTTACAGCCACAACGTCTGCAACTCCCGTCTTCAACGGCTCAGACCTGAAACCGGGGACTCATATCAACGCTATCGGAGCATTTACTCCTGACACACGTGAGCTTGACAATCAAACCATCACGAGAGCAAAGATCGTTGTTGATTCTTTGGCGGCGGCCCTGGTGGAGGCGGGCGACATCGTTATTCCGTTGAACGAGGGAGTGATCCGTAGGGAGAATGTTTGGGCAGAGCTAGGCGAAATAACTGCAGGTTCGAAACCTGGGCGAACCTCGGATGATGAGGTTACGGTCTTCAAATCCGTTGGGTTGGGCATTCAAGACGCAGCAGTTGCACGACTCGTATTAGAGAAAGCACGCTCGAAGCATATTGGCACAGAAGTTAAGCTAACTGATTAGGACCGAACCCGTGAAGTTCTTATGCACTCTTCCTTGTTAGGCTGATTGCAGTTGCCGCACTCATAGCGCCCGCGGCAATTTCATCAACTCCACCGCGAACCAAGATCAGACTCAAGTCGTTTACTAGATCATGAGAGCATCATTCTTATGATTTCCTTGTAAACATCCGTCGTCTTACTGACTGAGTCAAGCTCAACGAACTCGTCTGATTCGTGTAATCTTCCGCCCGATGGGCCAAACTCTAGGGTTGGCACATTTCCCGGATCGACCAGAATACAGGAATCACAAGGACCAGGGTGAAAGTCGATCCTGGGTGTCGTGCCCAACGCTTTGGTGGCGGCCCGAATCACTAGCTGCACGTTGCTGTTGCTCTCCGATATTTCGAATGATTCACAGAATGGAGTCTCACGATTGACAAATTTCGCTGAGGCGTCAATGCCAAGCTCTTTGATTAGTTTGTTTAGGTCTTCCAGTGCAGCTTTCGATGAGTAGCCTGGCACGAGGCATCTATCAATCACTATCCGACAACGTTCCGGAACGAGCATAACCTCTTCCTGCCCACCCTCAATCTTGAGAACGTTCACAGTCGCGTTCCCGAGCTTAGGATGAATGGGCGTGTTCAATTTCGGAAGCGACGTTACTAGTGTGGCGGCGTTGTCTATTGCGTTGACGCCGTGTTCGGGCCACATCGAGTGCGCCGCCCTCCCACGTACCTCAACATCGAAAACTGTTCTTCCCCGGTGAGCAGTGACCACGTTCAGATCTGTGGCCTCGGAAACAAGTGCCAAATCCACGTCCTTCGTGATGCCGTTCTGAACTAGTGCGAACGTTCCTAGGTCGATTGACTCTTCATCAACGACCGCCGCGAGGATCAACTCTCCCTTGCGCGGTAACCCCTCCCGGTTACAGTCTGCTACGGCCGCCATGATCGAGGCTAAACCTGATTTCATGTCAACTGTCCCTCGGCCGTACATCCTACCACCCTCTACTGCAGCACCGTAGGGGGCATGAACCCAACCCTCGCCGGGCGGGACCGTGTCCATGTGACCGTTGAGCAGGAGCCTAGGTCCGTTATCGCGACCTTTGAGTCGGCATATTACGTTGAGCCTTCGCGGCTTTACCTCTAACATTTCAACTGGGAGTTTTCTTTCGGTAAGCCAATTGCTTATGAATTCAGCAATTCTAGACTCATCGCCACAGACACTCGGAATTTGAACGAGACTTCTCAGGAGCGAGACGGTGTCATCAGTCAAATTTCTCATCACCTAGGTATACGCGAACTCGTTTGTTCTAATGGGTTCGCATGACATATGGTATGCTATACGAAGTAATGAAATCGGATTCTTAACACGCCCAGCCCGTCATATTCCAAGTGGTATAGTTGGTTAAGAAGAAAGTTCAGTTGACTAAAGATATGGAAGTCTCCATTGGGTCAGATGAGGCTGAAGAGAGAACGGATGATGAAGATTCGATGGCGGACGAGTAGTCAATGGACCGTAATTCCGCCTAGTCTGCCCCAACTCAAGCGCTCGCTGTTCTGAACTAGTAAGCCGCTAAGGCCTAGTCTGATCGTTGCGAGACAGATCTGTTCGGGGCCGGATCCGGTGTGGTTAAACAATTTTAAGAGAAAGCTCAACCGATTTAACTACGAACAGACTCTTGAGTAGCGTCACGGAATTATCACAACGAATTCTGAAGATGTTTCGGGAAGCAGCTGGAAGGAAGGAGGCGGGGGAGATTTACACGTCCGAGGTCTACAAGTCGTTTTTGAATGAAGCCTCGCATGACATGGTTCAACGTGCTATGCGATATCTCGTCGACAGGGATTTCATCGCACCTCATAGTTACAGCTTAACAGCTAAAGGCAGATTGCAGAACGTTAAGCCCCCACGAGAAGCAGCCCCATCGGATTAAGTAGGACTTGACTCCCGGTCAAAGTTTGGGGTAGTTTAACGGCGCGCCTTTCTCCCCCACATCGAACGCTCCTACGTGAGCCCCTCCCAAGTTTGCAAAGAATAGCCTAGTTCCGTTCGGCTCGAAAGCGACGTTAGTCGGTTGGTTCAACACTTCCCCAGTCTGATCCTCAATAAGCAACTCTAGATTCCGGTCGGGGTGAATTACGTAGATGCGGTTCGGGTAGTAGCATGAGCAGTATAGGTTGCCGTTGACTGCGAAAGCCAAACCATCCAATACATTCCCCTGTAACTGCGCGTAAATTTCAGGCGTCCCACACCTTCCGTCCCCTTTAACAGGTATTCTGAGAATGTCTGCCGCGGTACTCTCAATCATGAAGACCGCTCCGTCCTTTGGCGATATGGCTAACCCATTTGGATAATGCCAATTACCACCAATCACAGACTCTACTGCGCTGTTTGCCTTTACGCGAATGAGCCTCCCGTTTGGTGTCCAGTAATCTCCGGAGTCGGAGACGTAGTAGTTGCCCGTTTTGTCGAAGGACCCATAGTTCGGCATAATTAGTGGACCATCCGGAGCTTGCTGGCAGAAAACCGTCTCTTGACCTTCAGGAGTTACTCGCAAGACGGCGTGCCTAGTCGCATTGCAAGCGTACACGTTGCCGTTCCAATCCGCTGCGACACCGCCTACGAATCCTTTCGTTTCAGCTAACTTCTTCAACTCAAACTTTCCAGGCGACATCCTGTATACCTGGCCCGCAAAACCACCCGCGTACAACGTCCCATCACGACCAAAGTTGATACATTCCGGATGATCGAGCCCGGTTTGAATTATCTCAACCTGATGAATATTGAAGCGAGACATTGGCGACTCACGCCAGAACGCTATTCCAGCGCATTTGAATCTTTGTTCAGAAAAAGATGCCATCACCATCAGATATTTTCGTTGCGAATCGCATCGAGTTTCTCCAACCAACACACCTCGTAGGATACCGGAAGCTCTAAAGACAAAACGATGTTGTAACAGCACTGAGGCTTTTTGAATGGAGTGGCCGCTGAGAGTTGGGCTCTCTACAGCTCACGAACAACATCAACCAACAAAACTCTTAGAATTCGCCGTAGCCGCTGAGAAGTCAGGTTTCGATTCAATCTGGAGCAGCGATCACTTCCACCCGTGGTTTCACACGAATGCCGCGGGAGGGTTTGCATGGGTTTGGACTGCCGCGGCTGCAGAGAGGACAAAACGAATTCAGTACGGGACAGGAGTTACTTGCCCACTCTTTCGCTACAACCCAGCAATCGTTGCTCAGGCATTTGCTACGTTAGGCTACATGTACCCTAACCGCATCTTCCTGGGGATAGGGACTGGGGAGGCAATGAATGAGGTTCCTCTAGGCTATTCTTGGCCGGGATTCAAGGAGCGAGTTCAACGACTCGAAGAGTCAATCCGAGTCATGAAACTCCTTTGGACTAAGGAGTGGGTGACTTTCAAAGGACGCTACTACAACCTCAAGAAAGCCAACCTCTACACCAAGCCGGAAAAGCCGGTGCCCCTGTACGTGGCCGCAAGCGGCGCAACAGTAACTCGAATCGCGGGTAAGTACGCCGACGGATTCCTAACACTACCCTTCCCCGAGAACCATTACCGCGACGTTCTCTTCCCCGCATTGGAAGATAGCGCGAAGAGTGCGGGTAGGGATCCTTCGCAAATTGACAAAGCGATTGAGGTCTATGTCTCGTATGGAAGCGATTATGATGAAGCGTTAGCGTCGGTTCGCTGCTGGGCCGGAACGATGCTGCCCTGGGTCTTCAAGTACCCTATCGCAGACCCACGCGAAATCGAAGCACACGGACGACTCGTTGGAGACAAGCAACTCACAGAAGCCTGGTTAATCGGTACGACACCGGAAGAACACATAAAATGGATTGAGAAATACATCAAGCTAGGCTTTAGGAACCTGCACATTACAAGCTCAAGCCCCAACGACATCAAAACGATTGAAATGTACGGAAAGGACGTCTTGCCATACCTGAAAACCACATACGCATAACTGAAACTTACAATAATATTCCCAATTACCCAAGCGGAGCTCATTTCATAGAAAAACTACCGAAAAACTCGAGAAATCATTTAGTTTCGGTCAGCGAATTAACCCTTACCGCCAGTGCAGCGTACATTAGTGTTATAAGCAAACAGAACGTTGAGTTAGGGTTTAGTGTTTTGTCGGTTTGACGACCCCAGCTAAGAGTTTCGTGAGAGACGCGACTGGTTTAGTCCGTGAAATTAGTTTTCTCGACCACCTCGTTACCAACATGAACGGAGTAGTTCCGCTCGCGGCTATCGCTTTAACGCCTTGGTGGATTTGGTTCGCGGTGCCGGGAGGAGACCCACTTGTTGCGACGGTGATGGGTTTCATCTTCAGCCTCGTAGGGTCAATTGTCTCGTACGCTATGCTTTCGGCAACCTTTCCACGATCCGCGGCACCTTACGTTGCGACAAGCCGTGTTCTTCACCCGGCGATCGGGTGGCCTGCAGAGGCGTTGATGTGGGTAGGGTGGATCTTGGCGCTCGCCTTGTACCCGAGTTTCATGATTACTTGGGGTTTGGTTCCTGGGCTGTATACGATGGGTATCTCAACCGGGAACCCGGGACTCGTAGCGACAGCGGCTGCCCTTACTCACCCAATAAACGTTATCGCTGTTGGGGCGATTTTCCTGATAATCTGCTTAGCAGTTACAGTGTTGGGAACAAAACGGCTGGTTAGATCATTCCAGTTGCCGATGACCATCATCATGTTCATCGGTATCATAGTGATAGTTGCAGTATGGGTCGGAAGTAGTAGTCAAGCGCTCGATAGTGTGCTTCCCAGTTATCTCGGGTCGAATTCAACTGCTATTGTGAATTATGCGCATACCAACTACTCCTCCGCGTTCGCGCCCTTTTCGTGGGCCCCAGTTCCCATTTTATTCTCTCTGGGCTTTACCGCAGGCTCGTTCAACACATACTGGAACGCCTATGCTTCTGGAGAGGTGAGGAGGGCGAATGAGGCGAAGACTCACCTGATGGCTATGCTCATTCCTAGTCTGTTGATTGCAGTCATGGTTTTCATCGTGCTGGGCTCGGCTCGGCTTACAGTAGGAAACGACATTCTAGTCTCCATCAATCAAATCCTATCGAACAATGCGAGCTTCTTCAGCATACCTGCGATAACCGGCTTCTCAGGATCAATCACACTCATTCTCGTTCCAATGATGGTCGCAAACAACCCCATCGTCCAATTCATCATAATGGCCAGCGTAGTGGCAGCAACTTTCTGCTACGTCCCCGCAACGATGCTTATCCTCAGCCGAGAGTGCTTCGCTTGGTCATTCGACCGATTGATTCCTGCAAAGTTTGCTGACGTCAGCGACCGGTTCCACGTTCCAGTCTTCAGCATAGCCTTCAACTGGGTCCTTGGATTCATAGTATTCGTAATTTTCACATTCGACGCGGCCTACCTAGGCTTCTTCACCACTGCCGCATGGGATACAACGCTCGTTACCGTCTCAGTCCTCTGCCTCGCAGCCGCGCTCCTCCCACTAAGAAAGAGCCTCTGGTCGGTTTCGCCCGTAAACAAGTACAAGATTGCCGGAATTCCGGTCGTAAGCATTGGTGGAATTCTCGGATTCTTCTACAACGGCCTCGCCGTCTACGCATTCACCTTCACACCACTCCTAGGCTTCGGCCTCCCCTCAACGCTAGTGCTAGTGGTCACTTTCATAGTACCCTTCGTCCTCTACTGGATCATCAAAGCCATACGAACCAGCCAAGGAATCGACGTCGGAATAATCTTCCGAACCATACCGCCTGAGTAGAACCAAAACCGTAAAACTCCGGCGTCATTCTCCGCCAAGAACGCTGCAAGTTGAAGATCGTAGACGTTCAAGCAATCCCTCTCCGGGTTCCACGAGGAAACGTAAAGGACCTAGACGGGTCACAGGACGACCTCCTTATCAGAATTCAAACGGACGAGGGGATAGAAGGGATTGGCGAGGTTGACTCGCTACCTGAGGTAGTCAAAGCCATAATCGAAGCCCCGTTCTCACACTCATGGAGCGCAGGATTGCGAGAATTACTTGTTGGGGAGGATCCGTCTGACATTGAAAGATTATGGAATAAGATGTACCAAGGAACAATCTACTACGGCAGAAGGGCTGTAGCAATCAATGCAATGAGCGGCGTTGACATTGCCCTCTGGGATTTGAAAGGAAAAACCGAAAACAAACCCATCAGCGAAGTACTGGGTGGAAAATACAGAGACAAGATTCCCGTTTACGCAAGCCTCTACCCAATCGGTCAAACACCGGACGAGATTGCTCGGAACGCTGAGCATGCGGTTCAGCGAGGCTTCCATGCAGTGAAACTGGACGGCGCACCCATCGGCCAGAACGCGAAAACGGACCGTGAAATCCTTGACGAAACACGAAAGGCGATAGGAGATCGTATCGACCTGATGACTGATGTAACCGAACCGGGCTGGGATATGAAGGAAGCTATCGAAAGGGCGCGACTCTATTCTGACTATGGGGTCTATTTTCTTGAAGCGCCTTTCGGGCCAGACGAGCTTGACAAGTACGAGGGACTGGCGACCGCTGTGGAGCTGAAGATCGCGTACGGAGAGCAGAATACAACGAGGTACGAATTCAGAGAGCTAATCGAGAAAGGGAAAGTCGACATAATCCAACCTGACGTTTCCAGAGTTGGCGGTATCACAGAGGTAAGGCGAATCGCCCAACATGCTCAAAGTGCAGGGACAATACTCATACCACATTGCTGGAAAACAGGCATCTCAATCGCAGCCAACCTACACCTACTCTCAACCATCAAGAACGCTCCATACCTCGAATTTTCACAACCACCACAATCACCCCTCCGCTACAACCTCACCAAAACAGATTTTTCAGTTGAGAACGGGCAAGTAAGGGTACCTAGTGGCCCAGGATTGGGAATAGAACTGAACGAATCTATAGTCGAAAAATACCGATTAAACTGAGCGAAGCAAAATAGTTGAGTAGCTAACGAAAGGTTCGGATCTAGAGTCGCAGGAATTCACGAACAACCGATTTTAGTAACACAAGCCTAGAGTGGAACGGGAAACTTTGAGTTACCTAGTTACGGGTGGAACCGGATTCATCGGAGCTTACACGATTCGAGACCTTTTGCGAAGAGGAGAGAAGGTCGTGAGCTTCGATGCTTCCCCCGATCTAAGCATCATGGGTTATGCGTTAACCGAGCCGGAAATAGAGAAAACGATTCGAGTCTTCGGAGACATAACTGACCTCCCCCTCATCCTCAACACAATCAAGGAACACAACGTGGAACACATCGTGCACATGGCTTCGCTGCAGATTCCGGCGTCAGATGCGAACCCGTATTTCGCAGTGAGAGTGAACTGCGAAGGGACGGCGAATATCTTCGAAGCCTGTAGAATAGCAAACATCAAACGCCTAGTCTGGGCAAGCTCAATAGCGGTCTTCGGCCCACCAGAACTCTATGGAAATAAGCCCGTACTCAACGATGCGCCGCACCACCCAGTAAGCGTCTATGGCGCATGCAAGTCGCTGAACGAGTACTTGGCGAAGTATTACTTTGAGAAGCATAGTATCGATAGTGTCGGGTTAAGGTTTACAGCGGTGTACGGTTTGGGGCGGGTGCGCGGTAAGAGCTCGTTCACAACCAAGATGATTGAGATGGCAGCTAAGGGAGAGCCGTACACGGTTCCCTACGGGGACGATGTGGTTGATTGGCAGTACGTGGAAGACTTGGCTGGCCTAATTGTGCACACTCTCGACCTACCTACGACAACAAAGACTCGTGTCTTCAACACGCAAGGTGACGTCAGGCCTGTAATGGACGGAGTAAATTACCTCAGGAAAATGAAGCAGGCAAAGCTGCAAATTGAGGGCGGCAAGTTCGGAATCGCATGGGAGTTCGACACAACGCCGCTTAGAGCAGAGATCGGTTTCGAGCCACGCTACTCGATGGAGCAGGGAATCGAACGGACCTATGAAGCATTTCTCAAACTGAAGAATTGAACTTCTTCTAATCGCAGGACGGTTGGGTTTGAAGATTACCAAGATTGAATCACACGTTCTTCTCGTACCGGACTATGATAGCAAAGCTTGCAGTTCCGCCCAAGACGACATTGTCGTGAAGATTCATACGGACGAGGGGATCGTTGGCATCGGAGAAACCGACACCAACCCTTGGGCTGCGAAGGCATTCATCAACTCCCCCGGTACGCATTGCATGGCGTTAGGAATCAACGATCTATTGATCGGAAAGGATCCGATGGATGTTGAGGCGTTGTGGGAAAACGTCTACGTCTCGACAGCCATGTCGGGAAGACGTGGACTTGGAATATGCGTGCTTGGCGCGTTGGATATGGCGCTGTGGGATGTCAAGGGTAAAGCGCTTCAGAAACCTGTGTGGGAGCTGCTCGGCAAAGCGAAACATTCCAACATTCACCCCTACGCGAGCCTCCTACCAAATGGAAACACGCTCAAGGAATACTCCACCAGCCTACGCGAGAAACTGTTACAGGCCAAGAAGTACGGGTTCGATGCAGCGAAACTTGAGATCTGCATCAACGGCCCGTACTCGCACAATGGGCTTCAGGAGCCTGATTCAGAGCTTGTCAAGATCGTTGCTTCTTGTCGAGAAGCGGTTGGGTCGAACATGAGGCTGATGATTGATGTGGCATATGCATGGAAGGATTGGCGCACTGCACTCAGCACAATCGAAGCAGTTGAACCATATGATGTGTACTTCATGGAAACGCCGCTCAGAACAGACGACTTGGAAGCCTACGCTACCTTAGTGGAACGGAGCAAAGTACCAATTGCAGCTGGAGAGTGGCTTCAGACCCGCTTCGAATTTCACGACCTCATCGATCACGGCCATGTCAAAGTTGCACAGCCCGATGTTGGGCGAGTGGGCGGCCTGACAGAGGCGAGGCGCGTTGCAGAATTCGCCAGCACACGCGACCGTCTAGTTGTACCGCACTGTTGGAAGACTGGAATAGGGATAGCGGCGTCTGCACATCTTGCAGTCGTTTCATCGAATTGTCCGTACATCGAATACCTTCCCGCTGAACTCTCCGAATCCCTCATCAGAAAAGAATTGGTCGCCGACGAATTGAGGATGCAGGATGGCGTCATTCCGCTCCCAACCAAACCGGGGCTAGGCATTGAGCTTAACGAGAAGGCGGTTGCGAAGTACACGGTAGCCTGAACCATGAAAATAACTAAGATCGAACCAATCGTCCTCCACGCCCAAGATACATCACTCCCCAACGAACTAGACGTAGGAGGCTATGCAGGATACCAAGTCATCGTACACGTCGGGACTGACGAAGGAATCGATGGCTGGGGAGAATGCTGCACAGGAGGCGAATACGGCGAAGCTGCTGAAGCCGTTAGAATACTCATCGAGAAAGGATTCACGCCAAGAATTATCGGCAAAGACCCGAGAGATTACCGGAATCTTTGGGACAATCTGTACCAGGACACGGTTTGGTTTGGCAGACGCGGCTTAACTGTTTTCGCTATGAGCGGAATCGACACCGCCCTAGTTGACATTGCAGCAAAAGCCAAGGGTGTACCTGCGTGCAGCCTTCTCGGAGGACGACACAAGGAGACTGTTCCCGTGTACGCTAGTCTGTTGTTCAATATGGACGACCCCGAGGGGACTGGAAAGAAGGGCTTGGAATATGTGAAGGCAGGATACTACGGCGTGAAGTTCGGCTGGGGGATGATTCCCTCAAAAAGTTTCGGCGCAGACCCACTCGCAGACGAACGGATGCTAGAATCTATTCGAAAAGTAATTGGTGATACAACAAGACTAATGGTGGACGTTGGTCGTTGGGTTCACTGGAGCGCGGACTACGCCATTCAGATGGGTAGACGGTTTAAGAAATTCAACCTCTTCTGGCTTGAGGAAGCGCTGCCACAAGACGACTTGGACGGGTACGTGAAACTATCCGCCGCAGTAGATACCACTATCGCGGCCGGCGAGTGTCTCTACACGCTCTACGACTTTCAGGACGTAATCAAGAGGCACGCCCTTGACCTCATTCAACCTGACGTAAGCAAAGCGGGAGGACTCTCGGAGTCGAAGAGAATCATCGATTACGCCGATGCGAATGATGTGCGTTGGGTTCCGCACAACTGGAGCACAGCCATCAACACAGTCGCGTCGCTGCACTTGGCGGCGAGCTCCCCGAAAGGATTCCTCCTCGAATTCAAACAAGAGCCAAACCCACTCGTCACAGACTTGAGCAAACACCCGTTCACGATTGAAAAGGGAGCGTTGAAAGTGCCTGACGCTCCGGGGCTAGGCATCGACATCAACCTAGACATAGTCGAAAAATACCGAGTTCAACCAGGCCAATAGAGAATACTCGTAAAGGTTCTTTAGCGTCGCAGCAAACGAACTTCGAATTAGCGGGCAGTTGATTCAGGAGTGAAGGCGGCCGTTAAGGATCGACCTGAACCCGGAATATGGGTAAAGGATGCACCTATGCCCAATGTGGGCCCTGACGAAGTATTGGTGAGGGTTCATAAGGCATCGATTTGCGGAAGCGACATTGGCCTTTACGATTATTCTGCAGCATTCTCGGGCTTTGCTAAGCTACCCACAATACCTGGCCATGAGTTCGCTGGTGAGGTGGCACAAGTTAGCTCGGGGGTTAGTGATTTTAAGGTTGGTGAACGCGTCGTCGCCGAATCGATCCTCTCGTGCGGTAATTGCAAGTTCTGTTTAAACGGCCAACCGAACATCTGCATCAACTTCAAGATTTTCGGGGTCCATACCAACGGCGGTTTCGCTGAATACGTTTCAGTGCCGCGAAAGAACCTCCACCACATCAGAGAAGGGCTAAGCTTCGCGCAGGCAGCAATCATTGAGCCGTTATCGGTTGGCTGTCACGCGATAGAAGATGTTGCTACGACAAGTGCTAACGACTCAATTGTTGTACTGGGACCGGGGCCGATTGGGTTGTTGGCAGCGCAGGTTGCGCGAGCAAATGGTTGCAAAGGCATCGTCATTTCAGGAATAGACGTTGACGAGAAGAGAATGGCCATTGCGAGTAAGCTAGGATTCGAGACCGTTAACTCAAGCAAAGAAGACTTGGTTCGCAAGGTACTAGATTCAACGTCTGGGTTGGGTGTGGACATGGCGATGGTTGCGGCTGGATCAGGAGTTGCACTCAACCAAGCCTGTCAAATAGTTCGTAAGGGCGGCAAGATTCTCAATGTGGCAATCTACCCGAAACCAGTTGAGGTTGCAGTGACGAACTTAGTGCGTAGGGAGATGCGGCTACTAGGAACCTTCGCTTCAACCTGGAAGAATTATGAACGAGCCATGACACTCGCATCAGAGAACAAAGTAAGTTTGGAGCCTCTGATCACACACAGTTTCCCACTCGAAGAGACTAAGACGGCGATTGAGACCGCCAAGGCACGCGAGGGTTGCAAAGTTCAGTTAACGATGTAGTCGGAATACGGGTTACGTAGCGCTTACTGTGCATTCCTTTACGACGTTTTCGTCGATTTCAATTCCAAGTCCAGGTTTGTCCGGAATCGCTAGCCGCCCCTGTTTGGCCTCGAACCGTGGTTTGGCCAGACGGAAAATCAGGGGGCTTTGGGTTCTCCTGAACTCTAGAAGAGAGGCAGACATCATTGCGGAAACCCATTGCAGATTAGCGGCGACATTAATCGCCGTGCTGAAACCGTGTGGAACAAGCGACAGGTTCCACGCCTGAACCAAATCCGCGATCCGCATTCCCTCCGTCAAACCTCCAGCCCTGCAGAGGTCTGGTTGTACGATGTCGACCGCGTGCTTTGTGATCAGTTGCTTGAACCCGAATCTGTTGTACTCACCCTCCCCGGTTGCTATGCGGACGGGACTCAGTTGGGTGAGGCGAACGTAACCGTCAACATCGTCCTGTGGCAGAGGCTCCTCGAGCCATGAAATATTGTAAGCAGCCAAAGCCTTGGCCATCTTAAGAGCGTGCGAACCGCTCCAGTTCACATACCTCCCAACATCAACCATAATCTCAACATCAGGCCCCAACTCATCTCTCAGATACTTCAGCGCAGCTTCGTCTTTCTTTGAGTCTAGGCCGAAAGCTGCAGCCCGCGTTTGTCCCCACCCGAACTTCACAGCCGCATAACCCTCCCGTACCCACTGCTTCGCCTCATCCGCCATAGTGGTGAAGTTCTCCATGTCAAACAGGATGCTAGCGTAGACTGGAATGTCTTCTCGGAATCGCCCTCCCAAGAGTCTTGAGACGGAAACGTTCAAGGCCTTACCCATGATGTCCCAGAGAGCAATGTCGACGCCACTAATCGCGTACATTACAATGCCAGCACGCCCAAACCATTCCGTTTGTAAGTACAACTTTTCCCATAACCGCCTAACATTCAGCGGATCCTCCCCAACAAGTAGCGGCTTCAGTCCGCGCTCTATGATGACCTGAGCGGAGAGACTTGCCTCATCATGTTCACTTTGCGTGCAAGCCTCACCAACCCCAATTATCCCATTGTCAGTTTCTATGCGAACGAGGCATGCGCCTGGGCCAGCGGCTAAGGATCGTTCTGTGGTGTGTAACGGTGTTGCCCTGACGTCTTTGATTTTCAAGTTAGAACCCTCTTCGAATCTATCGTGATGGATTTAAGTCATTGGAACAAGTTCAAGCTCCTAAAGTTTCCAAAACTTCGGTCAAAGCCTGGGACGAATTATGACAAGCAACATTTTGCAAGACGCGCTAAAGAACGGACGCACTGCACTAACAGAACCAGAAGCAAAAGCCCTCTGTCGAGAATACGCAATACCAGTACCAGAATCAGCGATCGCGCACTCTTCAGACGAGGCGCGACAACTATCTAGGGAAGTTGGATTTCCTGTTGTTGCAAAGATCATTTCACGCGACATACTTCACAAGACTGAGGCAGGCGGAGTAGTAGTCAACATAAACACGCCTGAAGAATCTGAGAAAGCGTATTCAGAAATCATGACGCGAGCGAAAGCTTACTCGCCTAACGCCAGGATTGATGGAATCCTACTTGAAAGAATGCAGGGCAATGGAGCGGAATTCATTGTCGGTGCCACTACTGACCCACAGTTCGGAAAGACGCTGCTCTTCGGTGCTGGAGGAATTCTTGTGGAGCTTATGCGCGACGTCACCTTCAAACTCGCACCGCTGACGAGACTGGATGCGTGGAATATGCTAGGCGAGATCCGGTCCCAAAAACTGCTCTCGGGTTTCCGTCACGAAGGGCGTGTGAACCGTCAGGCGATAACGAATATCCTGGAGGGGGCATCAAGAATGGTTGCTGAGAATCAGGAAATCTCCGAGCTTGATCTTAATCCTGTTATAGCGAACGAGAGCGAAGCCGTGGCAGTTGATGCAAGAGTCATACTCTCAGCACCGAAGAAAGCGGGTAAAAGAGCGATTCAGCCTGTCGATAAATTGGCGTATTTGTTCAAGCCAACTTCCGTGGCAGTCGTCGGTGCTTCAACCACTGCCGGAAAAATTGGACACGAAGTGTTCAGGAATCTTGCGAAGTATGACTACAAAGGAGCGGTCTTTCCAATCAACCCATCTGCGGAAAGTATTCTGGGATTGAAGGCTTACAGAAGCATCCTTGACGTCCCCAACCAAGTGGACCTTGCTGTGTTGACTATTCCGTCGAAAATTGCCCCTTCCGTCCTTGACGAATGCGGCAGGAAAGGAGTGAAAGTTGTTGTAATTGTCTCTGGAGGTTTCAAGGAAGCAGGCATGGAGGACGTGGAAGCACAAACTGTTGAGAAGGCAAGAAAATACGGGATCAGAATCGTTGGTCCTAACTGTATTGGGGTCTTCGACGGATACAGTAGACTTGACACATTCTTCCAATCCCACGACAGAATGATAAGACCACGAGCGGGTTCGGTCTCATTCATAACGCAGAGTGGAACGTTTGGAGCAACCATCCTCGAATGGGCCGCGGAGTCGAACATCGGCATAAGCAAATTCGTTAGCTACGGAAACAGATGCGACGTCGACGAGGGCGACCTGATAGAATTCTTTGGCCAAGATCAAGCCACCTCCATGCTCGGAGTATACGTGGAAGGCCTCGACGATGGCAGAAAACTGTACGAAGCTGCACGGCGCGTTACACCCCGCAAACCAATTGTAATTCTGAAGTCAGGGAGAACAGACCTAGGGTCGAGGGCTGCCAAGTCGCATACCGGGTGGCTCGCAGGATCCTATGAAGTTGCCGAAGCCGCTTTCAGACAAGGTGGCATGGTCGTCGCGAGCACGTTGGAAGATTTCTTTGACAAAATCAAAACGTTGCACATGGAGCCTTTGCCAGCGAGCCACGGATTGGCAATGGTGACTAACGGAGCGGGCCCATGCGTGATGGCGGCCGACCAGATCGAACAAAGAAGACTATCCATCGCAACTCTTTCAGCTGAGACCAAGTCGAAGTTAAGCGAAACCTTACCATCATACGCCCTCATCGGCGACACAACAATCGACTTGACCGGCAGCGCAACCTCAAAAGACTACTACACTGCGCTCTCCGAGTTGGCTGCTGACCCAAATGTGGGCATCTTAATGCCCTTCTTCGTCTTCCAGGACACGCCTCTTGACGAAGATATCCTTGCGGTACTCGAAGAAATATCAAAGATAGGTAAGAGTATGATCGTTTGCGCGTCTGGAGGACCGTATACACGCCAGATGTCGAAGAGAGTTGAAGCGATTGGGATCCCAGTTTATGAAACTGGGGAGAGGGCAGTTGGCGCGGCCGAGGCCCTAATTCGGCAAGCGCAGGTTTCGGGAAAGATCGACGCTGCGGCTAGTGGTTGAGAGTTTCGTCGACAATTATTTTGAATTCTTCGTCGGTCAAGCCCCACTTTTTCTCAAGGGCTTTCTGTTTCACTTTGGCGAGGATTGCGTCAACTTGCGCGTCCGTAGCACTTACTCTCATGTCCTCCAATCGCCAGCGTATGCTGTGTGCGCCGCTCTTCTTGCCAATTGCAACGTGGAACTTGTTTCCGACGAATTCTGGCAGATAGGGCAACCCGTATTGTAGGGCATTGGCTTGTTTGAAGTTGTGGCAGAACATCACAGCAATGCCCGCCTCATAACCGAAAGCAGTCTCTCCCACGACAGGTTTCTGTGGTGAGACTGGGGTGCCGCTGGCCTCCTGAACTACTTTTGAAAGCTCGTACAGTTTCGAATAGTCGAATCCAAGGTCTTTGTTGTATAGAATGCGGAGTGCGACAGCTACTTCCTCAGTCGAGGCCCCGCCAGCCCTTTCACCTATGCCGTTAATGTTCGTGTGCGCGACTGAGGCGCCGGCGGCCAGGCCTGCGATGGCGTTTGCGGTTCCGTAGCTGAAGTCGTTGTGGCAATGAACCTCAAGTGGGACGCGAACCCATTTCTTGACGGTTCGGACCATCTCACCGATTCCTAGCGGAGAGGTTACACCGAAAGTGTCCACAAGGACCACACTATCAACGTGTGAGTTCTTGACCACGGAGGTGTAGATTCTTCGTAGAAACTTCGGGTCGGCACGGGTCGAGTCAACTGCGAAGTAGGTTGTGTGTAAGCCATGCTCCTTAGCGTACTCAGTCGTTTCAGTCGCCATTTGCAGCAACTTCTCCCTCTCCCAGCCGAAACCTTTCCGAATTAGGTCGTCGCTTGATGGGGTCTCGATCAGAACGCCCCAGACGTCACATTTCAGTGCTAAGTCAATGTCTTCTTTTCGTGCGCGTGAAAAGGAAACTACTTTCGCTTTCAAACCTAGGTGAGCGATCTCTTTGACGGCGTTGAAGTCGTCGTCGGAAACCGCAGGCATGCCTGCCTCTATTCTCGTAATGCCTACCTCGTTCAGCTTCTTCGCTATGGCAACTTTGTCCTCGCGTCGAAAGACTACGTAAGGGCGCTGCTCACCGTCCCGGCAAGTTACATCGTAAAGCTCAAGTTTCTTAGGAAAATTCAGTTGCTTCAGAACGCCGGGCTTGAAATTGTATGGGCTTGCGACCCACTTCGGACCAACCCAAGGTTTAGCTGGCATAACATTTCAACAAAACGAAACGCACACGTTTTTCTGAGTTAAGCGTTACTGCTGGAAACCATTTCAACCCATATTTCTATTCGGTTACGGATGCCAGTTAGTTGCTCAATTTCTTCACCTACTTTCGCCCTACTGCATATGTGGTCTGTCGAGTAACCAAGTATCCTCTGTCATTATCGATCAATGGGCTTGGATTTTGGCGGACCATGCAACAAGAGCCTCCAATACTGCTTTCAAGGAGTTTCTTGCTCGTTCATCTGTTAGTCTGACGTTCGCGTCGAAGGAAAGTTCGGCGTTTCCTAGGATTAATGCTGGTTCGTTGAGGGCGTGGATGTTCAAGTCCACCAAGATCTGCCTCAGATGTAGTTGTGCCCTCACGCCGCCTCTAGGGCTGGTGGAGGCGCTGATGATGGCTGCGGGCTTGCCGTCCCAAGAATTGTCGTCCGCTGGCCTGCCGCCCCATTCGATCGCGTTCTTCAGAACGGCTGTAATGGAGAAATTGTGTTCCGTGGTGGCGAAGAGTATTGCGTCAGCATTCTGAATCTTCTCTTTGAAAACCCGCACACTCTCGGGCAATGCTGCTTCCAAGTCTTGGCTATAGAGCGGCATAGAGGATAGGTCGGCGATTTCAAGCGGACAATTTTCAGGTAACAGTGACTTTGCTTCTTCGAGCAGTGCAGTGTTGAAGGATCGTTTTCGAATGCTCCCTGAGACTCCGAGTATCCTCAATGCTGGATCAGCTAACGCTATGAAGTTGACTTATACGCCAACCGAGCATGCGCTTGGTCTAGGCAGTCTTGAGGGTGCTACGTTCCACCAACGCTTTTACGAGTGAAGGCCAATTTCGCATTCATGAGCAAGGTACCCGCTGCTAAAACGTCGATTAGCGTTAAGGCGCCCGTCTCTAAAGTGTGGGACG